>NZ_JBNKWF010000029.1:28295-31128 GCF_050299635.1 Altererythrobacter sp. | reverse complement strand
GCACCCGGGATAGAGGAGAGTTGATTTCCGACCTCCAGACCGGCGTCAGCCCTCCCGTGCAGCCCTGATCGCTGCTCCAGCAGCAAAGGGCGCGATTGCCACCAGCGCCAGGCTGATCGCTCCGGCAAAACCGATGCTGGCTATATCGCCGCGGGCGAGCGCACCCGCGCCGAAGATCAGGATCGGCAATGCCAAGGGGATCAGAAGCAGGCCTGAAAGCGCTGCACCGGCACGAAGGCTGGCGGTGAGCGCTGCGATCATCAGCCCGATAGCTGCCAGCCCCGGCGTGCCTGCCAGCAGCCCGATCAGCAGCAAGCGCAGCGTCTCGCCTTCAAGATTGAGCAGCGCAGCGGCGGGGAAGGTCGCCAGCACCAGCAGCGGCCCGAAGCTGAGCCAGTGTGCCAGCAGCCGCACCGCCATCGCCAGCTCTTCGCTCAGCCCGCGAAGCTTGAGCTGGTCGAACACGCCCAGAGTAATGTCTCCCAACACCAGCCGGTCAAGCGGCAGGATTGCAGCGAGCAGCGCGGCGATCCACACCACTCCCCCGCCGGTGCGGGCAAGGAGCTGCGGGTCGGGGCCCACGGCGAAGGGATAGAGCATCGCCACCGCCAGGAAGAACAGCAGCGGCAGTGAGGCGCCGCCGCTTCCCGCAAAGGGGAAGAAATGCGCCAGGTCGCGGCGGAGCAGCGTCCAGATCATGCCGCGTACTCCGCCAATGCAAATACAGCGAGGCGCTCTACGCCGACCGGCTGGTGCGAGGCGATCGCGACGATTCCACCCTTGGCCGAGTGTTCGGCGATCAATTCGCCGACCAGAATCTGCGAATGGTCGTCTAGCCCGCTCAGCGGCTCGTCGAGCAGCCAGATCGGTGCTTGCTGGCCCATCAGGCGGGCGAGCGCGGCGCGTTTGCGCTGCCCGGTCGAGAGATAGCGCACCGGTATCTCGAGCAGGTCCGAAAGCCCCAGCTTCGCGATAGGGCCGGAGAGGTCGTCGCAGCCGTCGACACGTTGCCAGAAGCGGAGCGAGCCGCCCAGCGGCAGTTCGGGATCGAGGGCAGGGCGTTCGTCAAGCAGGCCGATCGCGCCTTCGCGCTCAACCCTTCCGGCAAATGGCGTGAGCAGACCCGCCAGAATCCGCAACAGGCTCGACTTGCCGATCCCGTTCGCGCCGGTCACATGCAGCACCTCGCCCGGCTCAAGCGCGAGCGACAGCCCGCGGAACAGCACGCGGTCGCCCCTTCGGCAGGCGAGATCGGTTGCAGAGAGGCGTGTGTGCCCAAGAGCTTGCATGGCGGGGAGCGTTAGGCGAAAGGTGGATCGCTCACAAGGAGATGCGAATGTCCGTGCCCGAACTGACCGATGCCGAACGCGATGCGCTGCTCGCCGCGCATCCCGAATGGTCGCTTTCGCGCGAAGGCAAGGCGATCGAGCGGCATTTCAAATTCGCCAATTTCAGCGAGGCCTGGGGCTTCATGAATCGCGTCGCGCTGCTGGCCGAGCAGCAGGACCATCACCCCGAATGGTTCAACGTCTACAACCGCGTCGAAATCACGCTGACCACGCATGACGCGAACGGATTGTCCGCGCGCGATGAAGCAATGGCCAGCGCGATCGACGCGCTGGTCTGATTCGGGCCTCTTGAAATTCGGCTCCGGCTCGACGCCACTCAGGGACCTATTGCCCCAGCGGCTTGAAGGTGCCGCGTGCCTGCTTGCGCGCCTTGCCAGGCATCCAGCGCTTGGCGAAGTTGAGCTTCTTCGCAGTCTTGCCGACCAGGTAATGCAGGTCGTCGCCATGCACGGCCTTCCACACCGCTTCGGCGACTTCGACGGCAGGCGTGATTTCCAGCCCGGCGCCAGTCACGCGGTCGCGGATCAGTTCGTTCGAATTGCGGCTGCCGGTGCCGTCCAGCAGAGGCGTGTCGATGAATGACGGGCAGATCGATGCGACCTTGATCCCGTCAACTGCCCATTCCGCATCGAGGCTTTCGGCAATGCCGCGCACGCCGAACTTGGTTGCGCAATAGACCGACATGCTGGCCGAACCCATGATCCCGGCGGCGCTGGCGGTGTTGATCAGCGCGGAGCCAGGCGCGGTCTTCTTGAGGTAGGGATAGGCAGCCTGCGCGCCATAGAGTACGCCCCTGAGGTTGACGTCGAGGCAGCGGTCGATCTCGTCCTTGGCCATGGTGGCGAGTTCGCCCCCCGAACCGATTCCGGCATTGTTGAAGACCACGTCGATGCGCCCGCCAGCGGCGGTGGAGAAGGCTTCTAGCGCCACGTCCCATGCCGCGCGGTCGCGCACATCCAGCTTGTGCGAATAGGCAAAACCGCCGGGCAGCAGGCCTTCGGTATCCTGCATGCCCAGTTCGTTGACATCAGCCAGGCCGACGAACCAGCCGCGCTCGGCAAAATAGATCGCAACCGCGCGTCCGATCCCCGAACCGCCACCCGTGATGAAAATCGCCCTGCGTTCGCTCATTGATGTATCTCTCCCAAACAGTATCGCAGCGGGGGTTAGCCCGCCGCGCATCGCTTGTCAGCTATTAACACCAATGTCAGCTGACGAGAGATTCCTCGAGACCGAGCACATATTCTGCCCCCTCAACCACCTCCGCGCTTGACGGGTCGAGCACGTCTCCCAGTCCCTCGGCACGGCCGCCAAGGCATTCCGCGAGGAAGTTTTCGGCCAGCGCGAAGAACGCGATGTTGTTGGCCGGCTTGGCAAAGCCATGTCCTTCGTCCGGATAGAGGACGTAGGTGACGGGAATGCCTGCCTGCTTCATGGCGCCGACAATCTGGTCGCTTTCCGATTGCTTGACGCGCGGATCGTTC
>NZ_JBNKWF010000029.1:0-28198 GCF_050299635.1 Altererythrobacter sp. | reverse complement strand
TTGCTGCCTTGAGCAGGGCCAGGCCTTCCTCCGTATCCGGATTTCCCATCCGTTCGTGAAAGATCTTCACCATCGGCGCCCAGTAAGGCGGGATCGTTTCCAGCAGCGTTTCGAGGTTCGATGGGCCGACTATGTCGACCCCGCAAGCGAAGGTTTCGGGCGTGAAGGTGAGGCCTGCAAGCGTGGCGTACCCGCCATAGCTTCCGCCCATGATCGCAACCTTGTCAGCCTGCGCGATGCCGCTCTCGATCGCCCAATTGGTGGCGTCGATCAAATCATCATGCATGGCAAGGCCCCATTGCTTGTTGGCAGCGTTGAGGAAGGCCTTGCCAAACCCGGTCGAGCCGCGGAAATTGACGCTCAGCACGGCATATCCGCGATTGGCGAGTAGCTGGTGGATGGTGTTGAAGCCGAAGCTGTCGCGCGCCCAAGGGCCGCCGTGAACCAGCAGCACCATCGGCAGGGGATTGCCGGGCCTGCCGTCCCCGTCCGCATCGCTGCCGGGCGGCAGCGTGAGGTATGAGGGGAGGGTCAGCCCGTCGCGGCTGGGAATCTCCACGGGATGCATCGGCTGGAGCGGCGCGTCCTCCAGCTCTGGCCGCGTGGTATAGAAATGCTCCAGCGTTCCGGCCTTGCGATCGTGGATGTAGGTTGCGGAAGGCGCGGTGAGCGGATCGTTCCACACGATCCACACCGTATCGTCCTCAGTCCGCGACTGGACGCCGAACTCGCCCGTCAATCTTTCATCGAGCCATTCGAGTGAAGCCTTGATCTCCGGATCGATCGCAGTCCACTCGGTCTGCAGATATTCGACCGAATAGGCTTCCACCACGCCCGTCCTGGGATTGCGCATGGTCCCGCCGATATCGGCCTTGTCGCTTTCGGCAATGAGCGTGATCTCGCCGCTTGCCATATCCTGCGCGAACAGCGCCGCCGTGTTTCGTCCCCGGCTGTCGAGCCAATAGAGCGTGCTGCCGTCCCTGGTGTAGCCGGCCGGGCTGGTGGTGAGCGAATCCTCCATCGCGGTGCTGGTGAAAGGCTCCGCTTGGGCCTTGCCGTCAACGACGTGGAAGTAATCGGTTCCACCCGCTTCGTTCTGGCGCATGGCCATGCGCACGGTCAGCGTGTCATCCGCCATGAACCCGGCATAGCTGTCGTTCTTCAGCACCAGCGTCAGTTCGCCGGTATTGAGGTTGAGCAGGTGGACATCGTGATAATGCGGATCGCGGTTGTTGAGGCCGACCAGGATCTTGTCGCGAATCTGCTCGGACCCGCCTACCAGCATGACGCGGGTATTATCGAACGGTGTCAGCGTGGTCTCGACGCCGCTGGCGATGTCGATTCCATAGAGCAGGAAGTTCTCGTCGCCGCCCTTGTCCTGGATATAGAGCAGGCTATTCGAATCGGGGGCCCAGAAATACTGGCGGATCGGCCGGTCGGTCGAATGGGTCATTGCCTTGCCTGCATCGGGATCGCCAACCGGTGCCATCCAGACGTTCAGCACATCGTCCAGCGGCGCAAGCCAGCTCAGCCACTTGCCGTCAGGGCTGATCTTGCCCGCCGCGCGGGTCGGGTTTCCGAACAAGGACTGGCGGGGGATGAGGGGGGTAGTCTGAAATGTCATGGGTGGTCCGTCAATTGGTGTATTGCTACATTAATACACGCGGGAGCGCGTGAAACAAGCTCCGAACATGGGGGCGAATGCCTGCCGATTCAAAGGGCGGGGTTGGCGTAATAATGCCAGGTGAAGATCGCCATCGCGCCGCGATGCGGGCTCCAGCCTTCGGCCAGCGCGCGCGTTTCCTTCTCGGCCGGCCTTTCCGGCAATTCGAGCAGCCGCTTCACACCTTCCTGCACGGCCAGATCGCCTGCGGGCCAGATATCGGGGCGACCCTCTGCAAAGAGCAGGTAGATTTCCGCCGACCAACGCCCGATGCCCTTGATCAGAGTCAGCTCCGCAATGGCTTCTTCATCGTCGGCGGGGAGCTTGTGGAAGTCGATCTGCCCATTTGTCACCAGTTCGCACAGGCTGCGGGCATAGCCCTGCTTCTGGCGCGAGAGGCCGCAGGCCCGCAAGCTGTCGAAATCGCGCGCCAGCAGTTCATGTGGGTCCAGCTCCTCGCCCAGTTCCGCTTCGAGCTTGTTCCAGACGCTGGACGCCGCAGCGACGGAAACTTGCTGCCCCACGATCGTGCGCAGCAGCGTGCGATAGCCGGTGGGGCGAAGGCGCGGTTCGGGATATCCGACCAGCTTGAGCGCGTCCGCCACCTTGGGCTCTCGCGCCGCGACTGTATCCAGCCCTTTGCAAATCGCATCTGCGCTCAGACCCACCGGCAATTTCCTCTGCTTGCAAAACTCGCCGCCAGCCCGTAGCAGCCCGTGCTGACAACCGATAGAGCCGGATCTTGCGGTCAAATCTGAAAGGGAATGCGATACAATGCCGAAGCTGATCGTCGTCAATCGCGATGGACAGGAAACCGCTGTGGATGTCGGCGATGGTCTTACCGTGATGGAGGCCATTCGCGACAACGGGTTTGACGAGTTGCTGGCGCTTTGCGGCGGCTGCTGCTCTTGCGCGACCTGCCATGTGCATGTCGATCCCGCATTTGCCGACAAGCTTCCCGAAATGAGCGAAGACGAAGACGATCTGCTCGAAAGCTCGGATCACCGCGATGCGAACTCGCGCCTTTCGTGCCAGGTTCCGTTCACTGCCGAACTTGACGGGCTGCGCGTTACTATCGCTCAGGAAGACTGAGTTCTTCCACTGAAAGCGCAATTGGATTGCCTGATGGGCAGGCGATACCTAATTCTGTCACCATGACAGTTCTTGCAACGCATCGTTCGACGCTCGATCTCATCGGCAACACGCCGCTCGTCCTCCTCAAGGGGCCGAGCGAAGCGGCTGGCTGCGAAATCTGGGGCAAGTGCGAATTCGCCAATCCCGGCTTCTCGGTAAAGGACCGGGCGGCGCTATACATCGTGCGCGATGCCGAGGCGCGCGGCGAGCTCAAGCCGGGCGGCACAGTGGTCGAAGGGACGGCGGGCAATACCGGTATCGGGATTGCGCTGGTCGCCAATGCGCTCGGTTACAAGACCGTGATCGTGATGCCGGACAACCAGTCCAAGGAAAAGATGGACACCTTGCGCGCGCTGGGCGCGGAGCTGGTGCTCGTCCCGCCGACCAAATATGCCGATTGCAACCACTTCGTGCATACCTCGCGCCGGTTGGCGGAAGAGACCGAAGGCGCAGTCTGGGCCAACCAGTTTGACAATACCGCCAACCGCAAGGCGCATATCGAAAGCACTGCGCCTGAGATCTGGCAGCAGATGGAGGGCCGGATTGACGGCTTTACCTGCGCTGCCGGAACGGGCGGAACGATTGCCGGGGTCGGCATGGGCCTGAAGGAATTTGACGAGAATATCCGAATTGCGCTGACCGATCCGCATGGTGCGGCGCTCTACAGCTATTTCGCTTGCGGTGAGCTCAAGGCCGAAGGTTCATCGGTTGCCGAAGGGATCGGGCAGGGCCGCATCACCGCCAATCTCGAAGGCGCGCCGATCGACACGCAGTTCCGCATTTCCGACGAGGAAGGGCTGAACTGGGTCGCGCGGCTGCTGCGCGAAGAGGGGCTGTGCCTCGGCCTCAGCTCTGGCATCAATGTCGCGGGCGCTGTGGAACTGGGCAAGAAGCTTGTGGCGGAAGGCAGGAAGGACGCTCGCGTCGCCACGATCCTGTGCGACAGCGGCTTCCGCTATCTTTCCACCCTGTTCAACGCCGAATGGCTGAAGTCGAAAGACCTCCCGGTATTCGACTGGCTGGAGCAGGCATGATAGGCTTCGCCGCATGAGCCAGAACACGCTTCCACCGTCCACTATCGGAGCCAATCCGGCGCAGGATGGCGCGATTTCGAATGCTCCGCTGGGCGGCACGCGGCCCGAAGCGATACAGCGTCTCCAGATCGGCCTTTCGGGTATAGCGGCGATGCTGCTGCTGGTGGGGTTGGCGAGCATTCTGCAGGACCGCGCGCGGGTGGCGGACGAGCAATCCGTCCCGCAGGCAGTGCCGACGACTGAACCGAGCGCGCAATCGACGTCAAATGACCCGCTGGCCGATGCGGGTGTCGTTCCCGATCTTCCGGTCGAGCCTTCGTCGACGCCCACGCAGGGAGCCGCGCTAATGCCTGAAGAAGGCACGGATGCAATTGGTGCCGAGCAAGGGGATTAGGCTGGCGCTGGCGCTATTGCTGGCACTTGCTTTAGCCGGCGTCGCCATCTGGTCGTTGCTGCCCTTGCGGCAGGTCGAACGGCAACCCCTGGGCCTGGTCACCAGCCTACCGATCTATTGGGCCGACGGTGCGGACATCGCGACGATCATCGGCGATGATGCTGAATTGCCGTGGCAACGCCAGCTGCTGGAAGAGCGTTATCACCTGGTGCCGCTCGACAGCCTTGCACCATCGTCATCCACGGTTGGCGACCAGCCTGCCAGCGCCCCGTTGAGCCAGATCGACCGCTTGCTGATCGCGCAGCCGCGCGGCCTCAGCCCGGCAGACAATGTCGCGCTGGACGATTGGGTGCATGGCGGCGGGCACCTGCTTTATATTCTCGATCCGATGCTGACCGGCGACTATGCGGCACCGCTGGGCGATCCGCGCAATCCGGTCTTTGCCGCGATGATTCCGCCAGTCTTCAAGCGGTGGGGGTTGTCGGTGCAGTTCGATGAGCGGCAGCCGCTTGAGCCGGTAGAAGTTGAGACTGGCGCGGGCACAATCCCCGTGATGATGGCCGGGCAATTGCTGCAACTGCAATCCGACGATGAATCCTGCCGATTGGAGGGTGAAGGCATCCTCGCCGAATGCCGGATCGGCAAAGGCAAGGTGACCGTGCTTGCTGACGCCTTTCTGCTCGAATCGCCGGATCGAGATGTCGAAGGTTCGGGGGATGCGCTCGATGCCCTGACGGTCAGGGCCTTCGAATAGGCCCGCGCGAGGGCCGAACGGGGAAATCACGGGAAAGTAGGCAAAATTGGGCCGAGTCGGCGACTCGAACCGCGCTTTCGGATGCAAAATCAGCCGATTGGGCGGGTTATGTGAGATTGACTGGATGGAATCCGTCAAAATGAGCTGGATAAGAAAATAATATAAATCAAATATTTACCATCTTATCCCGTGAAATCCCGTAAAAATCCCTTTCATCCCCAGCCTGCCCGCGATATGACCGTCTTCCATCGGACATGCTGATTCACGCCTCGCTTGCATTCGTTGAGCGAGCTGCCCGCACTGGCGCGCGGGTGGCGACGGAGAAGGCGTGTCTCGATGTGGGGATTCACCGGCCATCCGGTCGGCAATTGGGGTTGGAGTCAGACGGGTGTCATTCGGAGGTTACAGTGGACAGGCCTATTCGCCCGCGGGCGACAAGAGCCGTTTCGTCCTGCCTCCTCTCTTCCGCAAGGCCGTGAAGGAATCTTCGGGCGGGCGCGTGCTGTGCCTGGCCAAGCACGATCGCTGGAATTGCCTCATGGGCTTCGGCCTTTCGCGCAAGGACGAGCTCGAAACCCAGCTCGACCGCGAGGAGGAGCGCTCCATCCGCCTCGGCACGGATTTTGACCGCGACCTGCGTGCGACTCAGCTGTTTGGCTTCGTCGAACTGCCGTTCGATGACAGCGGCCGTTTCGTCATGCCCGATCACCTGCGCACGCTCGGGCGGGTGGAAGACGGGCTCTATTTCCAGGGCGCCGGGCGCTTCTTCACCATCTGGAATCCTGCCGAACTCGCTGCAATGGGCAGCGAATGGGAAAGCGCCCAGGCCGCTTGCGCCAATCTGGTGGCCGAGGCCGCGGCGAAGGGGAAGAAGAAATGACCCCCGCCGATGCTCCCCATATCCCCGTCCTCCTCGATGAAGTCATTGCCGCGCTCGATCCACAGCCCGGTGACGTGATTGTCGACGCCACCTTCGGCGCCGGCGGCTATACCCGTGCGCTGCTCGATCGTGGCGCAACCGTGCACGCTTTCGATCGCGACCCCAGCGCGATCGCGGAAGGCCGCGGGTGGGCAGAAGCGCGTATTACCCCTCCGCGCCTCGTGCTCCATCCGCGGCGCTTTTCCGAAATGGTGGATGCGCTTGCGGAAGCGGGCGTGGCGCAGGTCGATGGCGTGGCGATGGATATCGGCGTCAGTTCCATGCAGCTCGACGAAGCCGGGCGTGGCTTTGCCTTCAGCGCGGATGGGCCGCTCGATATGCGCATGAGCCAGGAAGGTTTAAGCGCGGCCGATTTCCTCAACGATGCCGCCGAAGAGGCGATTGCCAACGTGCTCTATGATTATGGCGAGGAGCGCCAGTCGCGCCGTGTTGCGCGCGCGATCGTTGCGGCACGTCCGCTTGAAACGACGGGCGATCTGGCGCGCGTCGTGCGCAAGGCGCTGGGATTTCGCGCTGGCGACAAGAAAGATCCGGCAACGCGCAGCTTCCAGGCGATCCGAATTCACGTGAACGACGAATTGGGCGAGCTTCGTTCCGGCCTCAGCGCTGCCGAGCAATTGCTTCGGGCGGGCGGCAAGCTGGCAATAGTGAGCTTCCACAGCCTGGAAGACCGCATCGTCAAACGCTTCTTGCGCGATGCCTCTTCGCATGGCGGCGGCTCGCGGCATTTGCCGCAGGTCGAACAGGCACCGGGCGTTTTCGAGAAGGTTTCCAAGGCAATCCGCCCTTCTGCCGAAGAGATTGCCCGCAATCCTCGCGCGCGTTCTTCGACGCTGCGCCATGCGGTGCGCACCGATGCTCCGGCGCGCAAGGTGGCAGCATGACTGCCGGTAGCCGCCTCCGCCAGATCGGCTGGGCCGCAGCCCTGCTCGCCTGCCTGTGCCTGTTCCTGGGCCTCAGCTTTCGCGTGCATGCGGTCAAGAGCGAGGTGCAACTCGCAGAGCGTCAGATCATCGCGCTCAAACGCGAAACGATGATGCTCGAGACCGAGTTTGAAACGCGCGCCAGCCAGCGGCAATTGGCGGATTGGAACGCAGTCGAGTTCGGATACCAGGCGCCGCGCGCCGACCAGTTCCTCGAGAATGAGCGGCAGCTTGCCAGCCTTGGCTCCCCGCGTGGGCCGGGTGCGCCTTCGCCGATCCGTGTAGCGCGCGCCGAAACACCGGGCGATGCGAAGGAGCAGCAGCCGATGGTGTCGCCGCTCACCGGCAAGCCGGTCGAACTGGCCATCGCGAGGGAGGTCCAGGAAGGCAATGGCTTTGCTGACGCATTTGGCGAGTTGCTGTCCGAAGCCTCGCCGGTGCGCAGTGCGCAAGCGCGCACCATGCTCCACGCCGAGGTGTCTGAATGAACGCCCTGTCGGCCAGCATGGCCATTTCGACAGGCAGGGTCCAACTCGTCACCTTCCGCAAGCAATCGCTGACGATGGCGCGCTGGCGCGTGCTTTGGGTGGCGCTGGTTTTCGCTTGTGTGGCCGCAATAGCGGTGATGCGTATCTTCTATCTCGGCCTTGCGGATCGCAGCGTTTCGCGCACTTCGCTGGAAGATGCACTTTTGCCGTCGCGCGGCGAAATCACCGATCGCAATGGGACCCCGCTGGCGCGTGCCTTTCCCGCCTATGCGCTGTGGTACAATCCCAAAGCCTTGGGCGAAGCGGGAACGCCGCTGGTCAAGTCTGCGGAAAAGGTGGCGGCCGAGCTGGAGAAGATTTTCCCTTCGCTTGACGAGAGCGAAGTGGCGCAGCGACTTGCTTCGGGCAAGGCGGGCTATATCCGCCGCCGGGTGCTGCCCGAAGAGGCCAACCGCGTGCAGGACATTGGCGAGCTAGCGCTCGAAATTCCGCGCGAGACCGACCGGCACTATCCGCAAGGTTCGATGGGCGCGCATATATTGGGCTATGTCGCGGCAGACGGGCACGGGCGCGTCGGCATGGAGCAGGTGCTCGACAAGCAGTTGAACGATCCGACGACGCGCGGGACTCCGGTCCCGCTTTCGATTGATTTGCGGGTGCAGGGCGCGCTGGAAGACGAACTGCGGCGCGGCATGTTGCTGGTCAATGCGAAGGGTGCTGCAGGCATCGTGCTCGATGTCGATACGGGCGAAGTGATGGCGCTTGCTTCGCTGCCCGAGTTCGATCCCAACCGGATCGACGAGCAGGGCGAGAAATACATGTTCAACCGGGTGACGAACCAGGTTTACGAACTGGGCTCGACCTTCAAGCCGATCACTGTCGCTGCCGCCATCGATGCAGGCGTGGTGCGCGATTTCGGAAAGCAGTACAATGCCGAGCCGGTCCAGATCGGGCGCTTCACGATCAAGGACCTCCATCCGCTTGGCGCGACGCTCAACGTGCCCGAAACGCTGATTCACTCATCGAATACCGTCACTGCGCGGCTCGTCGATGAATTGGGAGCCGATCGGCTGCGCCGGACGTTGATGGATCTGGGTATGAATGAACGGCCCTATATCGAATTGCCCGCGCGTGGTTTTCCGATCTGGCCGGGTGAAAAATGGCCGCGGCTGCGGGCCATGACGGTCGGCTATGGCCACGGCATTGCCGTCACGCCGCTGCATCTCGCCAGCGCCTATGCGGCAATGGTCAATGGCGGGATCTGGCGCCCGGCCACTCTGCACAAGATCAAGCCGGGCGATGCGCCGCGCGGACGGCGCGTGTTCAAGGCTTCTACCTCCTCGCGCATGCGCCAATTGCTGCGAATGGTCGCGCTCTATGGCACCGGGCGCAGCGCCAATGCGCCGGGTTTCAGAGTTGGAGGCAAGACCGGTTCAGCCGAAAAGCCGGGTGCGCATGGCTATCGCAAGAGTGCGGTCGTCTCGACCTTCGCCGCCGCCTTCCCGATGGATCGCCCACGCTTTGTCGTGGTTGCCATGCTGGACGAACCGCATGGGACGGTCGCAAGTTCCTATCAGCGCACCGCCGCCTGGAATGCCGGCCCTATCGTCGGCAGGCTTGTACCGCGGATCGGCCCGATCCTGGGTGTGCGTCCCGATAATACCCGCGATGTCGATATCTCCGATCTCAAGCGGCTGGTTCCAGAGGCCCAGAAATGAAGCTTGGGGCGCTGGGGGGAAAGGCAGGCATTGATTTGGCCGGGGCAGCCGATGTGGTCGTGACCGGATTTGCTATCGATCACCGCAAGGTTGCACCGGGCACCGTGTTCGGCGCATTTCGCGGCGAGCGCTTCAACGCTGAGGACTTTATTCCCGCTGCGGTCGAGGCAGGTGCGGTGGCGGTTGTGACGCGGCCTGGCGTCGCGGTGCAAGGTGCTGTTGCGATCCTCGACCCAGAGCCGCGCCGCGCCTTTGCCCGTCTGGCCGCGCAGTTCTTCACGCCGGTTCCCGAATGCATCGTTGCGGTCACCGGCACCAATGGCAAGACCTCCACCGTCGAGATGACGCGGCAGATCTGGCACATGTGCGGCGAGCGGGCGGCGAGCATCGGCACGCTGGGCGTGACCACTCCGGACGAGAGCGTTTCGACCGGGCTGACGACGCCCGATATCGTAACCTTTCTTTCCAACATGAGCGGGCTGGCGCGCGAAGGCGTGACGCATGTGGCCTATGAGGCGTCGAGCCACGGCCTCTCGCAATATCGCAATGAAGGCGTGCCGGTTTCGGCCTGCGCCTTCACCAATTTCAGCCGCGATCACCTCGATTACCATGGTGATATGGAAAGCTATTTCGCGGCCAAGATGCGGCTGTTCGACGAAGTGGTCGAACCCGGGGCTGCTGCCATTATCTGGTCCGGCAATGACAATAGCGAGTGGTCCCGCCGGGCCATCGAACGCGCGCAAACACGGGCGCTGCGCGTGTTCACGGTGGGTGAGCAGGGGGACGCGATCCGCCTGCTCACCCGTACCCCCACTCAACTCGGTCAGACGCTGGAGATCGAGCATGACGGGCAGGCGCGCGCGATCAAGCTGCCGCTGATTGGTGCATATCAGGCGGCCAATGCGCTGGTTGCGGCGGGGCTGGCGATTGCGACCGGCACAGCAGCGGGCGCGGTGTTCGATGCGGTGGGCCGACTCCAACCCGTGCGCGGACGGCTTGAGCGTGCGGTCATCACTGCCAGCGGCGCGCCGGTCTATGTCGATTATGCCCACACGCCTGACGCGCTCGAAGCGGCGATCGCCGCGCTGCGCCCGCATGTGGATGGCGCGAAGGGTGGCCGGCTGATAACGGTATTCGGCGCGGGCGGTGACCGCGACCAGGGCAAGCGCGCTCCGATGGGCGAAGCTGCTGCGGTGCATTCGGATGTGGTGATCGTCACCGACGACAACCCGCGCGGCGAGGATCCTGCCGCAATCCGCGCACAGGTCCTCGCAGGAGCGGGCGAAAAGGCACGCGACATCGGTGACAGGCGCACGGCCATCGCAGAAGCGATTGGCGAGGCCGGGCCACACGACATCATTTTGATTGCAGGAAAAGGCCACGAACAAGGCCAGATAATCGGGTCGGGAGACAATATGCGGGTTTTGCCGTTTGACGATGTGGCGGTTGCGCGCGAATGCGCAGCGGCGAAGGGAGCTGCCTGATGGCTGGGCAGAATGCCCTGCGGGCGTGGCCTGTCGAGCGGCGCGATGCGCTTCCGCTGGCGCTGTGGAGTGCAGGCGAAATCGCTGAAGCGACGGGCGGCACGGCAAGCCATGAATTCCAGATCTCGGGCGTGGAGATGGACTCGCGCGATGTGCGCGGGGGCGATTTGTTCGTTGCTCTCAAGGGCGAAGCGATGGACGGACACAATTTCATCGCCAAAGCCTTCGCCAATGGAGCGGTGGCCGCGCTGGTCGATCGCCCGGTCGATTTCCCGCATGTGCTGGTGGAAGACACCACGGTGGCGCTCCACGCTCTGGCCCATGCCGCGCGCGAGCGGGCGGAAGCCGTACGGATCGGCGTGACCGGATCGGTTGGAAAGACCGGCGTCAAGGAAGCGATCTTTGCCGCGCTTGACCGTTCGAGCAGGGGCAGCGCGCATCGCAGCGTGCGCAGCTATAACAACCATGTCGGCGTGCCGCTCAGCCTGTCGCGGATGCCTGCGCGTAGCCGCTTCGGCATTTTCGAGATGGGCATGAACCATGCCGGCGAGATTGAGGTGCTGACACAGCATGTCCGCCCGCATGTCGCGGTCATTACCACCATCGCGCCCGCGCATATCGAAATGCTCGGCAGCATGGAGGCGATTGCCGATGCCAAGGGCGAGATTTTCGGCGGGCTGATCGAAGGCGGCACGGCGGTGATCCCGGCAGACAGCGAATATTGCGAAAGGCTGGTCGGGATCGCGAAGGCCAGCGGAGCGAAAGTGGTGACTTTCGGCGCCTCACCCGAAGCCGACGTGCGGCTGCTCGACGCGATCCCTTCAGCCAATGGCGGCTCGCTGGTCACGGCGGATCTGGGCGATACACGCCTGTGCTATTCGGTTGCCGAGCCGGGCGAACACTGGATCGCCAATTCGCTGGCGGTCATGGCAGCGGTTCGCGCTGCTGGTGGTGATCTGGGCTCTGCCGGGCTGGCGCTGGCAGAAATGGGCGGATTGAAAGGGCGCGGTGCGCGCCATCAGATAGCGGCGAGTGGCGGCGGCAAGGCGCTGCTGATCGACGAAAGCTACAATGCCAACCCGGCCAGCATGCGGGCAACGCTGCGGCAGCTGGGGCATACTCCTGCCACTCGGCGAATTGCCGTGCTTGGCAGCATGAAGGAACTGGGCGATTTTGCTGATCGGTTCCACGCGGCGCTGGCCGGCCCCATCGGCGAGGCGAAAGTCGACCATGCTATACTGGTCGGCGAAGAAATGCGCAGCCTCGCGCGGGAATTGGGGAAAGGAAGCGCGGGCTCGCTTGGCATTCCGCTGGGGTTCGCGCATTGCGATACACCTGCAGAGGCTATTGCGGCGCTGGAGGAGTTGGGCATCAACGCTGGTGATGCAATCCTGGTCAAGGGGTCCAACTCGATCGGCCTCGGTACCCTCGTTGAACACTTATCGAGCCGGGATGGCTGAATGCTCTATCTGATCGCCGAATGGCTGGGCTTTGAAGGCGTACTTAACCTCATACGCTACCAGACCTTTCGTGCCGGTGCGACGCTGATGACGGCCCTGATGATCGGGCTGATTATCGGTCCGCGCTTCATCAATCTGCTCCGCGTGCGCCAGGGCAAGGGACAGCCCATCCGGGAGGATGGGCCGCAATCTCATCTGGCCAAACGCGGTACGCCGACCATGGGCGGGCTGCTGATCCTGAGCGGGCTGATTCTTTCGCTGCTGTTATGGATGGACCTGCGCAATCCCTTCGTCTGGGCTTGCCTGGCGGTGACGGCAGGCTTTGGACTGATCGGCTTCCTCGACGATTACGACAAGGTATCAAAGGCGAGCCACAAGGGCGTGCCGGGCCGTGTGCGGCTGCTGCTCGAATTCCTGGTGGCGGGCATCGCGGCCTGGATCATCGTCGGCCAGATCAACACCAGCCTCTACGTGCCCTTCCTCTCGGGCGTCTATATCCCGCTAGGTCCGTTCTATTATGTCTTTGCAGCGACGCTGATTGTCGGCTTCGGCAATGCGGTGAACCTGACTGACGGCCTCGACGGGCTGGCGATCATGCCCGCGATCATCGCCGCGGGCACCTTCGCGCTGATTGCCTATATCGTTGGCCGCGTCGATTATTCGGAATATCTGGGCCTGCCGCATGTTCCCGGCGCGGGCGAATTGGCGATCTTCTGCGCTGCGATCATGGGCGCGGGGCTCGCCTTTCTGTGGTTCAACGCACCCCCGGCTGCTGTCTTCATGGGCGATACCGGCAGCCTGGCCTTGGGAGGAGCGCTGGGCACTGTAGCGGTCGCCACTCATCACGAGATCGTGCTGCTGATTGTGGGTGGGTTGTTCGTGGCAGAAACCGCCAGTGTCATCATCCAGGTCTTCTGGTTCAAGCGGACCGGGCGGCGGATTTTCCGCATGGCCCCGATCCACCACCATTTCGAGCAACTCGGCTGGAGCGAGAGCAAGGTGGTGATCCGCTTCTGGATCATCTCGATCGTGCTTGCCATGGCTGGCCTCGCGACGCTCAAATTGCGATGATATCCCGATGATCGCTTCTTCCGCCTTCGCTGGAAAGAAATACGCGGTACTCGGTCTCGCGCGGTCTGGCGCGGCGACGGTCGAGACATTGCTGGCCAGCGGTGCGGAAGTGCTGGCGTGGGACCGCCAGGACAACGCTCGCGCACCTTTTGATGGGCTGGTCGAGATGGGCGATCCCCTGGAGGCAGACCTTACCGGGTTCGACGGCATAGTCGTCTCGCCCGGCGTCCCGCTCAACACTCATCCGATTGTCGAGCATGCGAAGAAGTTCACGGTGCCGGTTGTTGGCGACATCGAACTGTTCGCACTGACCCGTAAGGATTTGCCTGCACACAAGGTGGTGGGCATCACCGGCACCAATGGCAAGTCGACCACCACCGCGCTGGTGCACCATATCCTGAAGGGAGCGGGCGTACCGGCCACCTTGGGAGGCAACATCGGTCTGCCGATCCTGGGGCAGGACCCGTTGCCCGAAGGCGGGGTCTATGTGCTCGAACTGTCGAGCTACCAGATCGACCTGACCTACACGCTCGATTGCGAGGTTGCGATCCTGCTCAATATCACGCCCGATCACCTCGACCGCTATGACGGGTTCGAAGGCTATGCCGCGAGCAAGGCACACCTGCTCGAAATGCAGACATCGGGCGTGGCTGTCCTCAACGAGCAGGACGAGCGCGTCGCCGCGATTGCAGACCGCCTGCGGGCAAAGGGGCATGGCGCCCGGATTGCGTGGGATCATGTCCACGCGGGGTCAGGCTTCGATCAGGCCGATTGGCCTAGCCTGCAAGGGCCACACAATCTTGAAAATGCCGAAGCAGCCATCACGACCTGCACTGCGCTCGGCCTCGATGCGGCGCAGATTGCGCAGGGTTTGCAGAGCTTCCCCGGTTTACCGCACCGCATGGAGCGTGTGACTGTGCATGATGGCGTTCTCTACGTGAACGACAGCAAGGCCACCAATCAGGCCTCCGCCGCTCCCGCGCTGGCTGCATATCCGCCTGACCAGGCGATCAATGATGGTGCGCCGCGCATCCACTGGATCGTTGGCGGGCTTCCGAAGGAGCCGGGCCTGCAGGAGTGCGAGGCCTATGTCGGCAATCTCGCCGCTGCCTATACGATTGGCGAGGCCGGTTCCGCCTTTGCGGCAGAGCTGGAAGGCCGCGTCCCGGTCGAGAATGCCGAATTGCTCAGTGAAGCGGTGAAACGTGCGATGGACCGGGCGCAACCGGGCGAAGTGGTCCTGCTTTCGCCAGCTTGCGCCAGCTTCGACCAGTTCCGCGACTATGAACGGCGGGGCGAGTACTTCCGCCAGGTCGTCGCTGCGCTGACGGGCGCCTCGCCGGAGATCCAGGCCGCACTGGCGGCAGGAGGTTCGGCATGAATGTGAGCCGGCCATACCTTCCTCACGCAGGCAAAGCTTCGGGCGGTCATGCGCGCGATGGGCAGCGGCATTCCTGGCAGAACGAAGTCAGGATCTGGTGGCGCGAGATCGACAAGGTCCTGCTGCTGCTGGTCGGGATATTGATGGTGCTGGGTACGGCGGCGGTTGCAGCGGCTTCGCCGGCCAGTGCTGAACGGCTTTCGACATCCAGGGTTCAGCTGGACGAGTTCCTTTTCCTGAAACAGCATCTGGTCTGGCAGTTTTTGGGGCTTGGCGCACTGTTCGGCGCCTCCATGCTGAGCCGCGACAATGCGCGCAGGTTGGGGATCGTGCTGGCGGCCAGCATGTTGTTCTTCCTGCTCCTTGTTCCGATTATCGGGGTCGAGAAGAACGGTGCGCAGCGCTGGATCAATCTGGGCTTTTCATTCCAGCCAAGCGAGTTCCTCAAGCCCGGCTTTGCGATTCTGCTGGCCTGGATCCTGACATGGCGCCTGCGCGACCCGAACCTGCCGGTGCTGACGGTGGTCACCGTGGTCATGGGTTTGGTCGCAGGCCTGCTGATGCTGCAGCCCAATCTCGGCGCGACGCTGCTGTTCGGTGGCGTGTGGTTCGTGCTGGTGCTGCTCGCCGGCGTGTCGGTGCAGCGGATCAGCGTGCTGGTCGGGTCCGGCGTGGTCGGACTGACAGCGACCTATTTCCTCTATGACAATGCCCGCAACCGGATCGACAGCTTCCTGGGCGGCGGCACCGCCTTCGATCAGGTTGATCTCGCAGAGCGCACTCTGCTGGCCGGCGGTTGGACCGGTAGCGGGCTGTGGCTGGGAATCCGCAAGATGAACCTGCCCGAAGCGCATACCGACTATATCTTCTCCGTCATCGGCGAGGAGTTCGGCCTGCTGGTCTGCGCGCTGGTGGTGGTGCTCTATCTCGCGATCCTGTTGCGCGTGCTCATCAGGCTGGTTGATGAGGACAATCTCTTCGTGCTGCTCGCGGGCGCAGGTCTGGTGACGCAGATCGGCGGGCAGGCATTCATCAATATCCTCGTCAACCTCCAGCTCTTTCCCTCGAAGGGGATGACCTTGCCGCTGGTGAGCTATGGTGGGTCATCCACCATAGCCGTGTGCCTCACAGTCGGTTTGCTGCTGGCGATTACGCGCCGAAATCCCTACCTCCAGCGCGAGACGCCCGGGCTGTTCGACATGCTGGGCCAGAAGGAGGGACCCGCATGAGCGGCGATGTACCGAATGGAGCAGGGCGACACTATGTGCTCGCTGCGGGGGGAACGGGCGGGCACCTGATCCCCGCCTTTGCTCTGGCGACCGAGCTGGATCGGCGCGGGCACCATGTCGCCCTGATTACGGATGAGCGCGGCGAGAAGATTCCGGGCAAGCCCGATTTCCTCCCCGCGCATGTCCTGCCTGCGGGTCGTTTCGGCAAGAACCCGCTCAACTGGATAAAGGGCGTTCGCGCAGTGTTGGAAGGTCGCAGTATGGCGCTGCGGCTGTTTGAAAGTTTCGAACCTTCTGCCGTGGTCGGCTTTGGCGGATATCCGGCGCTGCCTGCGCTGCTGGCTTCCACCTCTGCCGGGATACCCACAGTCATCCATGAACAAAACGCCGTGCTGGGCCGCGTCAACAGGATGCTGGCGGGGCGAGTGCAGGCGATTGCGACGTCCTATCCCGATGTCGAGCGGCTGAAGGAAAAGCACCTGCCCAAGGTGGAGCTGGTCGGCAATCCGGTCCGCGCCGAAGTGCTGGCGCTGCGCGATCAGGATTTTCCGCCCTTTACCGAAGACGGCATTTTGCGGGTGCTGGTAACGGGCGGCAGCCAGGGCGCACGCGTCATGTCAGAGATCGTGCCCGATGGGTTGGCGATGCTCCAGCCATCGTTGCGACAGCGTTTGCAGGTGACGCAGCAATGCCGGCCTGAAGACCTCGACGCGGTGCGGGCGCGCTATCGAAATCACGACATTCCCGCCGAACTGGGGACCTATTTCGAGGATATGGAAACGCGGCTGGCCGATTGCCATCTGTTCATCGGTCGCGCGGGCGCTTCAACGATTGCGGAGCTGACGGCGGTGGGCCGCCCGGCAATCCTGGTCCCGCTGCCGATCGCTACCGACGACCACCAGGCCGCGAATACGCGCGAAAGCGTGAAGTCGGGCGGCGCGCGAATGATCCGGCAGGAGCGTTTCGTTCCCAAGGAACTGGCCAAGCAGATCCAGGCAATGGCGCAAAAGCCCTCCAGCCTTTCCAACGCCGCCCACGCCGCATGGAATTGCGGGCGACCCAAGGCGGCGCAGGACCTCGCAGATCTGGTCGAGAGTTTCGGCGGAGCCGAGATGATGGATGTGATCCGCGTCGGCGGAAATGCAGCACGGTCGGTATCGCAACAGGAAACGGCAAGTCAGGGTTCGGCTCGGGAGCGTGCGCAGTGAAGGGCGTCGGGACCGATATCGGCACGATCCATTTCGTCGGCATCGGTGGGATCGGCATGTCGGGCATTGCCGAAGTGATGCACAATCTCGGCTATTCAGTTCAGGGAAGCGATCTGTCCGAAGGGCCGAGCGTCGAGCGGCTGCGCACGCGCGGGATCACGGTGAAGATCGGTCATGCCGCAGAGAATGTCGAAGGCGCGGCGGTCGTCGTCACATCGACTGCGGTGAAACGCACCAATCCCGAAGTCGCCTTCGCACTGGAAAACCGCATCCCCGTGGTTCGCCGGGCGGAGATGCTGGCCGAGCTGATGCGGCTCAAATCCACCATCGCCGTGGCGGGGACGCATGGCAAGACGACCACGACCAGCATGATCGCGGCGCTGCTCGATCGCGGCGATGTCGACCCCACCGTCATCAATGGCGGAATTATTGAACAATATGGCTCCAACGCCCGTCTAGGCGATAGCGACTGGATGGTGGTTGAGGCCGACGAAAGCGACGGCAGCTTCCTGCGGCTCGATGGCACGATTGCGGTTGTCACCAATATCGATCCCGAACATCTCGACCACTATGGCGATTTCGAAGGTGTGAAGCGCGCCTTCGTGGAGTTCATCCACAATGTGCCATTCTATGGCGCGGCGGTGCTGTGCATCGACCACCCCGAAGTTCAGGCGGTTGTTGGCCAGGTGCGTGACCGACGCGTGATTACCTATGGCTTTTCGCTTCAGGCAGATATCTGC
This sequence comes from Altererythrobacter sp., assembly GCF_050299635.1. Lineage (NCBI taxonomy): Bacteria > Pseudomonadati > Pseudomonadota > Alphaproteobacteria > Sphingomonadales > Erythrobacteraceae > Altererythrobacter > Altererythrobacter sp. Next base: position 10,577 of record NZ_JBNKWF010000029.1, on the reverse strand, counting down.
GGGGTCAATGTCCGCCCCTATGCAGGCGGCAATGTGTTCGACGTGATCGTGCGCCAGCGCGGTGAGGAGGATCGCCGGATCGAAGGCGTGAAGATGCCCATGCCCGGTCGCCACAATGTCCAGAACGCGCTCGCCGCAATTGCAGTGTCGATAGAGATGGGCTGTTCGGACGAAGTCATCCGCGAAGGCTTTGGCAGTTTTGGGGGCGTGCGCCGCCGCTTCACCAGGGTCGGAGAGATCGACGGCGCGACGGTGATCGACGACTATGCGCATCACCCGGTCGAAATTGCGGCCGTGCTGTCCGCTGCGCGTGAAGCGGCAAACGCGGGTGGGGAGGGGCGCGTGATCGCAGTTGCCCAGCCGCACCGCTACACCCGCTTGCGCGACTTGATGGATGAGTTCCAGACCTGCTTCAACGAAGCGGACATGGTCTATGTTACGCCGGTCTATCCGGCGGGCGAAGATCCGATCGAAGGCGTCGATGCCGAAGCGCTGGTCGCCGGATTGAAATCGCGCGGGCATCGCGCCGCTGCCACGATTGCAGACAGGGAGGCCCTGGCCGCCGAGCTCGCGGGGACGATCGGCGCAGGTGACGTAGTCGTCTGCCTGGGCGCGGGAGACATCACCCGCTGGGCCGCTGATCTGGCAAGCGCCATCGCGGAGAAGAAAGCCGCATGACGCTTCGGCAACCCTCGAATGACTGGTCGACCGACAATGGCGCCGCACCGCGCTGCGCGGTCGAAGGTGCAATCGAAGCGCCTGTGCCGATGGAAGGGGTGCGTGGCAGGCTGACGCCGAATGCGCCATTGGCCAAGCTGGTCTGGTTCAAGACGGGCGGCAATGCCGATTGGCTGTTCGAACCCGCCGATCTCGACGATCTGCGCACATTTCTCGAACGGCTCTGCGGGCGCTTGCCAGTGATGGCGCTGGGGCTCGGCTCGAACATGATTATTCGCGATGGCGGCGTGCCGGGCGTGGTCGTGCGGCTCGGCAAGAAGTTCGCTGAAGTCGAGCGAACCGATGAGACAACGCTTCGCTGCGGCGGTGGAGCGAGCGGCATTCTCGTTTCCTCCTCCGCGCGCGACGCGGGGATTGCGGGGCTGGAGTTCTTGCGCGGCATTCCCGGCACAGTCGGCGGTTTCGTGCGAATGAATGGCGGGGCCTATGGCCGCGAAGTGTCAGATATATTGGTCGATTGCGACGTGGTGATGCCCGATGGCAATTTCATCACGCTGCCCGCGCATGATCTGCAATATACCTATCGCCATTCCGCTCTGCCGGACGGGGCGGTTGTCGTCAGCGCGCGTTTTCGCGGAGAGCCGGGCGATCCGGCGGCGATCGGCGCGGAGATGGATCGGATCGCGCAGGCGCGCGAGGAATCGCAACCGCTGCGCACCAAGACGGGTGGTTCGACCTTCAAGAACCCGCCCGGCCACAAGGCTTGGCAACTGGTCGACGCGGCGGGCTGCCGTGGGCTGACAATGGGCGGCGCACAGGTGAGCGAGAAGCACACCAATTTCCTCATCAATACAGGCGAAGCGACGAGCGCCGATATCGAAGGGCTGGGCGAAGAGGTCCGCCGCCGCGTCTACGAGCATTCGGGCGTGCAGCTCGAATGGGAAATCCAGCGAGTGGGGCGTCCGTGAGGTATATTGCATGAGTTCCACCAAACCCCACGTCGCGGTCCTGATGGGCGGCTGGGCCAATGAGCGTGAAGTCTCGCTGATGAGCGGCAATGGCGTCGCCGATGCACTTGAGAGTCGGGGCTACAAGGTGACGCGGATCGATATGGATCGCCAGGTCGCATCGCGCATCGCGGAGGCTGCGCCTGATGTAGTATTCAACGCGCTCCACGGCGTGCCGGGTGAAGACGGGACTGTACAGGGCATGCTCGACCTGATGGGTATTCCATATACGCATTCGGGCCTCGCCACTTCGGTGATCGCGATCGACAAGGAACTGACCAAGCAGGCGCTCGTTCCGCACGGTATCCCGATGCCCGGCGGACGCATCGTGCAAAGCGAGGAGCTATACGAGCGCGACCCGCTGGCGCGCCCCTACGTGCTCAAGCCGGTCAATGAAGGTTCGTCTGTCGGCGTCGCCATCGTCACGGATGAGAGCAATTACGGCAATCCGATCGGCCGCGATGTTGCCGGGCCGTGGCAGGAATTCAGGCAATTGCTGGCCGAGCCGTTCATTCGTGGGCGCGAGCTGACCACTGCGGTGATTGACGGGCCGGATGGTCCGCAGGCGCTGGGCGTGACCGAGCTGATCGTGAAGTCGGGCTTCTACGACTACGAGAACAAATACACAGACGGGAAGACCGAGCATGTCTGCCCCGCGCAAATTCCCGACGGGATTGCGGCATTGTGCTGCGAATATGCAGTCCGTGCGCACAAGGTTCTGGGTTGCCGCGGGACCAGCCGCACCGATTTCCGCTGGGATGACGAACAGGGCGAAGCTGGCCTGTTCGTGCTGGAAACGAATACGCAGCCGGGCATGACCCCGCTCAGCCTGGTGCCTGAACAGGCGCGCCATGTGGGCATGGATTATGCCGATCTGGTCGAAGCGATCGTCGCCGAGGCGCTTCGCCAGCGATCAAGTGGAGGCGGTGATGGCGACGATTAAGCGCGGATCGAAGGGCGTTCGCCGCGCGGCCAAGGCCAACAGCCGGGCGAAAACCGCGCGCAAGGCCAAGGCACGCACCAGCGGCTTTGTCGATGGTGTAATGGCGCTGCTGCCCTTCACCGATGAGCAGCTGCATCGCATCTTTCTCGCGGTTATCCTTGGCGGCGGTGTGGCGCTTGCCTGGTTTGTCGCCAGCCTGGCGGGGGTTCCCGCAATGGCGCAGGCAGAGATTGCCGGGCTCGCCTCAGATGCCGGGTTCGAAGTGCGCCACGTGCGTGTGAGTGGCGTTGATCGGATGGACGAGCAGCGCGTTTACGAGAAGGTGATTTCCCAGCGCGACCTGCCGATGCCGATGGTCGATTTGACGGGTTTGAGGGAGGATCTGCTGGAGCTGCCCTGGGTCAAGGATGCGCGCGTTTCGCGCCAGTTACCGGCCACGCTGGCCGTGGACATTGTCGAGCGTGAACCGCATGCCGTGCTGGAAAAGGCAGACCGGCTGATGCTGATCGACGACGAAGGCAGCGAACTTGAGCCGGTGGCTGCGAACAAGACCGGCGACATGCTGGTTATTTCAGGCCCGGGTGCCGGACGCCAGGTGCCCGCGCTTGACCACTTGCTCGAAGCCGCCCCGGCGCTTCGTCCGCAGGTCAAATCGGTCGAATGGGTCGGCAACCGCCGCTGGAACTTCACCTTCAAGACGGGTCAGATCCTGGCTTTGCCGCAAGGCGAGGATGAAGCCGCGTCGGCGCTGATCAATTTCGCCCGCCTTGATGGGCAGAACCGCCTGCTGGGCGGCAAAGTCTCGACTTTCGACATGCGCGCGCCGCCGCGCATCTACATGCGTATTCCCGGCCGTGCGGACGAGGTTCTGGGCGCGGAGGATGCGGACTGATGGCATCGGCCCGGTTCAGCAAGATATTCGGCGCAGTCAATGCCGGCTCGTTCCGTATCTCAGCCATGATCATGGGGCTGGGCGAGAATGGCGAGTTGCAGGTGCTGGGCAGCGGCCACCGCGCCAGCCAGGGGATCAAGCGCGGCTATGTCACAGATATGGCTGCGGCGACCTACGCCATCCGCGATGCGGTAGAGCGGGCCGAGAAGAACGCCGGAACCAGTGTCCAGAGCGTTTGGGTCGGCTGCACCGGCGCCGGGCTGGCGAGCGAAGTGTCCAAGGTCGAGATCGACATTGGCGGGCGGCGGATCGAGGAAGAGGATATCGAGCAACTGCTGGTTGCTGCGCGCGACGCGATCCAGCCTGATGGCCGCATGGTCCTGCACGCACAGCCGGCGCATTACACGCTGGATGGGGCGCATGGTGTAGCCAATCCCAAGGGGCTCCATGCCGAACAACTCGGGGTCGATGTGCATGTCATGTTGGCTGATGGCGCCCCCGTCAGGAACCTCACGGAAGCGGTGCAGAACGCGCATCTCGATGTCGAGGCAGTGGTCGCCGCGCCGCTTGCGGCGGGCCATGCCTGCCTGACCGATGAAGAACGCGAACTGGGCGTCGCCATGGTCGAGATCGGCGGCGATGCGACCAATGTGGCGGTCTATGCGGCGGGAATGCTGCTGGGCCTCAAGGCGTTGCCCTTCGGATCATCCGACATCACAGATGCGATCGCTTCGGCATTCGGGATCAGGCGATTCCAGGCGGAACGGCTCAAATGCGTATCGGGTTCGGCCATCGCCAGCCCGACCGATCATCGCGAGATGATCCCGGTCAACGGGCCGGGCGACGATCAGGCAGGCCCTGTGGCACGCGGCGCGGATGACAAGAACCGGATCGCCCGGGCGGAGCTGGTTTCGATCGTGACGCATAATCTGTCGCATCTGACCAACGAAATCAGCCGTGCGCTCAAAGAGATGGGCTTTGCCGGTGCGCGCCGCGGCACGGTGGTGCTGACTGGCGGAGGCGCAGAGATCGCCGGACTGGCGGAATTCACGCAGGGGGCATTGGGAATGCCGGTCAGGATCGGCCGTCCACCTGCACTCAAGGGATTGCCAGAAGCCCATGCCACGCCGGGCTTCACTACGCTCGCCGGGCTGTGCCTCTATGCCGCCGACGATCCAGTCGATATTCGCGCAATCGGGCCACGCCGGCAGGCGTCGATGCGTTATGGCGGAGCGCAAAAGGTTAGCCGGATATTCCAGGCACTCAGGGAATATTTCTGATGCCAACCAGCCAAACCGGCGAAAACCCGGCGATACAGCCGCTCTTAACCACTGTGGATAAGGGAATTCGTGCTATAAACGGCGCATCCTATCTGTGCCAAAGTGTGTCAAATTTAGTCAGGGTCTGACACGCCCGGAGGAATAATTCATGAGCATCAATATCGGACCGGCATCGAGCGAGGAACTGCGGCCCCGGATCACCGTGATCGGGATCGGCGGTGCCGGCGGAAATGCCATCGCCAACATGATCGAGGCCGAGATCGAGGGTGTCGACTTTATCGTCGCCAATACCGATGCGCAGGCGCTCAACAATTCAGTGGCGGAGCGGCGTATCCAGCTTGGCCCGGAAATCACCGGCGGTCTGGGTGCGGGCTCGCGGCCCGAAGTCGGCAAGGCTGCGGCGGAAGAAACCGTCGCCGAGATCGAAGACGCGCTCGAAGGCGTCAACATGGTATTCATTGCAGCCGGCATGGGCGGCGGCACCGGCACCGGCGCCGCGCCTGTGATTGCAGAGGCAGCGCGCCGTATGGGCGTGCTGACCGTCGGCGTCGTGACCAAGCCGTTCCTGTTCGAAGGGACGCGCCGCATGCGCTCTGCAGAGGCAGGAATCGACGAACTGCAGAAGCATGTCGATACGCTGATCGTCATTCCCAACCAGAACCTGTTCCTGGTCGCCAAGGCGGAAACCACCTTCAAGGAAGCATTCATGCTTGCCGACGAGGTGCTGCAGCAAGGCGTGCGCTCGATCACCGACCTGATGGTGATGCCGGGCCTCATCAATCTCGACTTTGCCGATGTGCGCTCCGTGATGAGCGAGATGGGCAAGGCGATGATGGGCACAGGCGAGGGCGAAGGCGAAAACCGTGCCCTCGAAGCGGCCGAACGCGCCATCGCCAATCCGCTGCTCGACGGCGTGAGTATGCAGGGCGCCAAGGGTGTGATCATCTCGATCATCGGTGGCGAAGACATGCGGCTGCTCGAAGTCGACGAAGCGGCCAACCATATCCGTGAACTGGTCGACGAGGATGCGAACATCATCTGGGGTTCGGCCTTCAATCCGGATCTCGAAGGGACGATCCGCGTATCGGTGGTCGCTACCGGGATCGAGCAGGGCGCGATTTCGGAAACGCGGGAAAGCACACCCGTTTCGCTGTCGGCGTCTCGTCCGCCCAAGCGCCCCGTGCTTGAACTGCCCGAGGAAAGCATGGAGCCAGAGGCTCCTGCAGAAGAGGAACCGCTCGAACTGGCCGCGGAGCTTCCGCCCGAACCCGAGCCGGAGCCCTATGTTGAGCCTGTTGCGGAAACCGCGCCGGAAGCTGAACCGGTTCAGGAAAGCGAGCCGTTCGATCTTAGCGGCATGCAAGCCGACGACGATTACGACGAAGACGAAGAAGAAGGCGACGACGTCGATGGAATCGTCGATCCGCTGGCCGGGCTGCGCAATGCGCAGAATGACCCCTATGCCGATATGCCAGGCGGTGAGTCCGGAGGGGACGATGAAGGCGAATATGCAGGCGGAGGAGAGGCGGCTGAGCCGCTCGATCTGACTGCCGAAGCCTCGGCGGAGAATGAAGGCCAGGATGACCTGCTTGCCAATGCCGATATGCTTGCAGCCGAGGACGAAGCCGCTCAACCGGCCACAGGCGGGCGGCGCCGGGGCTTGCTGAGCGGTGCTGAATCTGGAGGTGAAGGTTCACCCGAGGGTGCCGGAGGCGGCGCGAGTGGATCTGGTGGTGGCGGCGATGCCGCGGCAGCCTCACCTGCGGGAAGCACCTTGTTCGAACGCATGGCGAGCTTGTCGCGCGGATCGTCGATCGATGACGAGGATGACGACGATGCCGAAGATGACGACGAGGCGAACAGCCCTTCGCTCAGCATTCCGCGTTTCCTGGGGCGCCAGAATAACCAGTAACGCGCAGCGCAAACGGTCATCGGATCGGTCACTGACACCAGGCCTCTTCCCGTGGGCGCTGTTCGCCCACGGTTCAGCCGGTTTCGGCTAGCGCATCGTGTAATCGGTTGGCTAAACGGCTTCGGCATGTCTGCGAAACAATCCAAATTGCGCAATTTCCTGTTTATCGGCGCGGTTCCGCTTGCAGCGGGATTGGGCCTTGCTGCCGGGGCATCGGCCCAATCCGGGGATTCAGTGGTTGCGCGCGAAGTCGTGCAGCCGATGGCATCGCCGCAAGTCGACCGGCTCAATGCCGCGCTCAAGCGCCTTGCCTATGATGCGAGCAATGTCGGTGCGCTGGTGGAGGCGGGCAATGCCGCCCTGCAGCTGGGCGATCTCGACGCGTCGATGGGCTTCTTCGGTCGCGCACTGGACCTTTCACCTGAAAACGCCCAGGCCAAGATCGGATTGGCGGCTGTTTCGTTGCGATCCGATCGGCCGATCGATGCGCTGCGCCTGTTCGCCGAAGCGGAAAAGGCAGGGGCTTCCGTATTGGAGGTCCAGGCCGAACGCGGGCTCGCCTATGACCTTGTTGGCAATAATGAGGAGGCCCAGCGCAGCTATCGCGCAGCGCTGGCAAGTGGTTCGGGCGACGAGGTGACACGTCGACTCGCGCTCAGCCAGGCGATTGCGGGAGACCGGAAGGGTTTCGAAGCGAGTTTGCTGCCGTTGCTCCAGAAGCGCGATCTTGCCGCCTATCGCACGCGGGCATTCGGTCTTGCGGTGCTGGGAGATGTGGATCAGGCCAATGCCATCGTCGATGCGGCCATGCCCAAGGACCTGGCAAGCCGTATTGCGCCTTACCTCGCCTATATGCCCCGGCTGACGAGGGCGCAGCAAGCGGCCGCGGGCAATCTGGGCATCTTCCCGCGTGCGGCCGAAATCGGACGCGACGATCCGCGCATCGCACAATATTCGGGTTCATCTTCGGCGGGCGGCGCTGCAACGGGCTCACGCCTTTCGCCTGCGGGTACTCCGTTGGGGAAGGCCGAATCGGCCAAGGCTACACGCGCTACGACTGACAGTCGCCGGCGCAGGCCTGACCGGACGGGCAGCGGACAGCAGCGTGCAACGCCTGCGCCTGCACCGGCTTTGGCGCAAGCGACAGGCGAACTGCCGCCGGTTTCCGCATCGGGCGGAAGCAGGTTGGCGACCGTCGCACGCGAGCAGGTTGCATCCGACGAGGCCAAGGCCGGGACTCCGCGACCTGCAGTCACGAAGTTCAACCTGGCTGAAGTGCCAAGCACGTCCGTATCGAACACCCAGACAGGCGGCACCGCTCCGAAGCCTGATCCCGACTCACGGCGCAGCGTCGCCGATGCATTTGCCGGGCTGGGCAAATCCGCTCAACCGAGGACGGAAGCGAGTTCGGGCGCGGTTGACATCGCATCGATCGACGTGCCGAGGGAAGCTCCGCCCGAGCCCAAGGCGGAGAAGAAGCCCGAGCCACCTCAACACCCCAGCCGAATCTGGGTGCAGGTCGCGCCCGGCCCCGACCGATCCGCTTTGCGATTCGACTGGCGCCGCTTCGCCCGCAAATATCCAGAGCTGCTGGGGAAGTACTCTCCCTATGTGGTGCCATGGGGACAGGCCAACCGTTTGCTCGCCGGCCCGCTGAAATCGGACGATGCTGCGCGCGAGTTGATCAATGCGCTTAAGGAAGGGGGGCTCGACACATTCAGCTATACGAGCCCGGAAGGAGAAAAAATCGATAAGCTTCAATAGTTTGTGCGATACCCCCGGCTTTCTTTGCACAGGCTTTGAACAAGCGAGATCGGTTCTCCCCAGCCGCACGTCGTCGCACCATTGCATTCACATGCCCGCTCAATGCATCCATCGCTGCGATGACATTCTTGGCCCCCCACTCATGAGACCGCGCGAGCAGGAGTTCGTCGCTGCAGACGATGCCGCGCCGATCGATATGCTGGCCGCGCTGTTTGAAGCGCGCGGCTGGCCGTGCGAGATCATCTCCGATGACGAGGTGAGCGGCGAGATCCAGGGTAGCTGGGCGAAATACCAGCTGCGCGGCGTGTGGCGACCGGAAGACAATGTTCTCCAGCTATTGTGCCTGCCCGATATTCGTGTCGCGCGCGAAAAGCGGGCGGACGCTTACGAGCTGCTTTCGCTGGTCAATGAGCAGATGTGGCTTGGCCATTTCGATATCTGGTCCAATGGCAGCGTGCTGCTTTATCGACACGGCGCGCTGCTGGGTGATGAAGGCCTGTTGAGCATCGCTCAGGCACAGGCGCTGGTCGAAACCGCGATCGACGAATGCGACCGATTCTACCCTGCATTCCAGTTTGTGCTGTGGGGCGACAAGAGCCCGCGAGTGGCGCTCGAAAGCGCGCTTGTCGACGCGGCGGGGGAAGCCTAGTCCTGCTGTCCGATCAACAAGGCAGGCAGATGACGACTTTCAACAAACTCCTGATTATCGGCTGCGGCAATATGGGCGGCGCAATGCTGGCCGGATGGCTGGCCGCGGGCGAGGATCCGGTACGCTTCGAAGTCCTCGATCCGGCGCTTGAAAACGCGCCCGACGGGGTCGCGCTCCATCGCGAGGCTCCTGCCATTCCCGATCACGACTGTGTGCTGCTCGGTTTCAAGCCTCAGCAGCTTGGTGCGCTGGCGCCGGGGCTGCAGCGCCTGACCGGGCAGGGCGTGACTGTGTTCTCGTTGCTTGCGGGGCTCGATCTTGCCATGCTGGCCGATGCCTTTCCGCAGGCTTCGGCCCATGTCCGGGTCATGCCGAACCTCGCCGCGCGGATCGGCAAGTCGCCGGTCATTCTTGCCGAGTCAGGCCTGGACGCGGCCGCGAAGGACGAGGCTCTGCTCCTGTTCGACCGGCTTGGGACTGCTGCATGGCTGGAAAGTGAGGCGCAGTTCGACCTGGTTACAGCGCTGGCGGGATCGGGTCCGGGGTTCGTCTATCGCTTCATCGATGCGCTTGCCGGTGCGGCGCAGGAACTGGGTCTTGAGCGCGACATGGCCGATCGGCTGGCTCTGGCAATGGTTGAGGGCGCGTCGGCGCTGGCTGCCCAAGCGGGCATATCCCCGGCTGAGCTGGCGGACCGTGTGGCCAGCCCCGGTGGTATGACGCGCGAGGGTCTGGATGTACTCGATGCCGGTAATTCCTTGAAATCATTACTGATAGAGACTCTGCGCGCAACTGCCGAGAAGGGCGGTGAACTCGCGGAACAGGCCCGAAATCGGGGTTGAGCAGTTGCACCGATTGCAACTCGGTTTTGCTTGAAAATTGTTCATCCTGACCCGATATTGTCTGCAACGGGCGCGTTTGGTGCGTCTGCATTTGGAGTAGAGACAACAATGGCTGATTGGAACGAATCCCAGCGCTCTCAGCAGGGCTTCGGCTCGGTCCCGCGCAGCAGCGGCGACCTCGCAGGGCGCGTCACCTTTGACGAGGGCCTGCGCAAGCACATGCTCTCAATCTACAACTACATGACGTCAGGCGTGCTCCTGACGGGCATCATCGCATTGCTGACCGCACGTTCTGGCCTGGCTTACAAGTTCGCCACCGGCCCGTTGATGTGGCTGGTCGCGCTGTCGCCGCTCGCCATCGTGTTTGCGATGAGCTTTGGCGCGAACAAGTTCAGCAAGACGACCCTTCAGGCAATGTTCTGGGTCTTCGCCACGCTGATGGGCCTTTCGCTTTCGACGATCTTCCTCGTCTACACCGGTGGTTCGATCGCTGCGACCTTCTTTGCAACGGCAGCGGCGTTCGCCGGGCTCAGCCTGTGGGGCTACACCACCAAGAAAGACATTTCGGCCTGGGGCAGCTTCCTCATCATGGGTGTTGTCGGCCTGATCG
>NZ_JBNKWF010000028.1:0-41599 GCF_050299635.1 Altererythrobacter sp. | reverse complement strand
GATCGCCGGAAAGATTGCGGAAGCGCGGCAGGATGATGCTGTCGCTAACCCGGCGCATCAGGCGCTGAATGTCGTGATCGAGCGGGTTCATACCCACCACATCACGAACGGTAATCGGCGTTGATCGAGATGTAACCGTGGGTCAGGTCGCAGGTCCACACCGTGGCTTGGCCCTCGCCAATGCCGAGATCGACGGTGATGTCGATATCCTGCCCCTTGAGATGCTCAGCCACCGGAGCCTCGTCATAATCCTCAACCGGAAGGCCGTGTTTCGCGGACCAGATTCCGCCGAACGCGATCGAGAGCTTGTCACGGTCTGCAGGCTCGCCTGCCTTGCCCACGGCCATAACCACGCGGCCCCAATTGGCGTCTTCGCCCGCGATTGCTGTCTTGACCAGCGGTGAATTGGCGATCGACATGCCGACGCGGTGCGCACTTTCATCAGAGGCCGCGCCAGTAATGCGGATCGCGATGAACTTGCTCGCGCCTTCGCCGTCGCGGACCACCAGCTGTGCGAGCTGACGGCAGATGTCCTCCAGTGCGGCGGCAAAGGCATCCGCACCCACACTCTCGAAATTGGCGAGCGGAGCGTTGCCCGCCTTGCCTGTCGCAAAAGCGAGCACAGTGTCGCTGGTCGAAGTGTCGCCATCGACTGTGATGCATGAGAATGTGCGCGTGTTTGCATCGGCCAGCAATGCCTGCAGGAAAGCGGGCTCAACCGCCGCATCGGTGAAGATATAGCCGAGCATGGTCGCCATGTCGGGCGCGATCATGCCGCTGCCCTTGATAATGCCGACCAGCTCCACTGTCTTGCCGTCCACTACCGCGCTTGCTTTCGCTGCCTTTGGGAAAGTGTCGGTCGTGCCGATCGCATTGGTGGCGTCGATCCAGCCGCAGGGCGCGGCCTCCAGCGCTTTCGCGACCCCTTCGCGCGCCTTGTCCTTGGGCAGCGGCACGCCGATTACGCCGGTCGAGGAGACGAACACTTCGTCCTGCGCGCAACCCAGATGCCCGGCCACTTGCGTAATGATCTGGTCGACAGCCTCGCGCCCGCGATAGCCGGTGAAGGCGTTCGAATTGCCTGCATTGACAATCAGCGCCCGCGCGCGGCCCTGCTTCACCTGCTCGCGGCCCATCTCCACCTCGGAAGATGCGCAGGCGCTTTGCGTAAAGACACCCGCGACTGCTGTTCCTTCCGCCAGCTCGGCAAAGGTCAGGTCGGCACGTTCAGGGTCATTGGCCCAATCCTTGTATCGCGCTTTGGAAACGCGCAGCGTCACCCCCTCGATCGAAGGGAGGTCGGGGAAGGGCAGAGCGAGGGGCGAAGCTTCGAGATCCATGGCTCCGCCTGTAAGAGCGCTTCACTGCACAGTAAATGCGGTAATGCGGTGGACGAATTGAGGCCAAGGGACTATATTCCGCGCCATCATGCTACGCCGCCTGCTCGCCTGCCTTGCGCTTTTATCAGGACTTGCCGCCATTGGCGCGCCTTCGAGTCCCGCCTTGGCCGAGGCAACGACAGGAGAAATCGGCGCTAGCCTGGTGGCCCAGCAGGCCGAAGCCCTGCAGGATTGCCCCAGCACTTCACCGTCGCCGGTCATGCCGGTCCGCGAACCGCGTGCGACCCCGGGATCTACGCAACGCAAGATCCGGATTCACATACCGACGGTGCAATTCGGGGCCGACCGAGCCTTCGAATAGCGCCTGACCGCGCAACTCCATTTCTTCCGGTAGCTGGCGCCAATGCGCGGGGCTGCCGATTCCCGCATATCCAATCGTTACGGCCCGTCCGTCACCCACAGGACCACATTCATGTTCCAAACCATCGCCAAATCCATCTTCGGCTCGTCGAACGACCGCTACGTCAAATCGATGGGGAAGATTGTTAATCAAATCAATGCTCTGGAGCCGCAGATTCAGGCTCTTTCCGATGAGGAGCTGAAGGCGCAAACGGACAAATTCCGCCGCCAGATGGACGAGGGCGCATCGCTTGACGATATTCTGCCCGAAGCATTCGCAACCGTGCGCGAGGCGTCGGTCCGGGTTCTGGGTATGCGGCATTTCGATGTCCAGATGATTGGCGGCATCGTGCTTCATCGTGGTGAAATCTCCGAGATGAAGACGGGCGAGGGCAAGACGCTGGTGGCGACGCTGGCAACTTATCTGAACGCAATCGAGGGCAAGGGCGTTCACGTAGTCACCGTCAACGATTATCTCGCCAGCCGCGACGCAGAATGGATGGGGCGGCTCTACAACTGGCTGGGCCTGAGCGTTGGCGTGATCGTGCCCAACCTTGGCGAGCACCAGCGGCGCGAGAGCTACAATGCCGATATCACCTACGGCACCAATAACGAGTTCGGTTTCGACTATCTGCGCGACAATATGAAGCATTCGCGCAGCGAGATGGTGCAGCGTCCCTTCAATTTTGCAATCGTTGACGAAGTCGACTCGATCCTGATCGACGAAGCACGTACGCCGCTGATCATCTCGGGTCCGACCGAAGACAAGTCCGACCTCTATGTCGCTCTCGACGAGGTGGTGAAAGGCATCCCCGAGGATTGGTTCGAGAAGGACGAGAAGACCAAGAGTATCCAGCTGACCGAAGATGGCACCGAGGAAATCGAGAAGCTGCTGATCGAGAAGGGGCTCCTCGAAACCGACAATCTATACGATGTCGAGAACACGCAGGTCGTCCACCACATGGACCAGGCCCTGAAGGCTGTCCACATGTTCAAGAAGGACACCGACTACATCGTCAAGGACGACAAGGTCGTGATCATTGACGAGTTCACTGGACGCATGATGGACGGCCGGCGTTGGTCGAATGGTCTGCACCAGGCGGTCGAGGCCAAGGAGGGCGTCAAGATCGAGCCTGAGAACCAGACCATGGCATCGATCACCTTCCAGAACTACTTCCGCATGTATCCCAAACTGTCGGGCATGACCGGCACCGCAGCGACCGAAGCGGCCGAGTTCTGGGACATCTACAAGATGAATGTGGTGGAGATCCCCACCAATGTGCCGATCCAGCGGATCGACGAGGAAGACGAGTTCTACAAAAACACGCTCGACAAGTTCGGCGCCATTGCCAAGGCGATCAAGGAGAAGAACGAGATCGGCCAGCCAGTGCTGGTTGGTACGGTCTCGATCGAGAAATCGGAGCTTCTCAGCCAGTTCCTTGAGAAGGAAGGTGTGAAACACGAAGTGCTCAATGCGCGCCAGCACGAGCGCGAAGCCCATATCGTGGCGCAGGCCGGGCGCATCGGTGCGGTGACCATTGCCACCAACATGGCTGGTCGCGGCACCGACATTCAGCTTGGCGGCAATGCCGAGTTCCGCATTGGCGACGAGCTGGCTGAGCTTTCCGAAGACGATCCCAAGCGCCAGCTCGAAATCGACCGGATCAAGGCCGAAGTTGAAGCGGAAAAGCAGAGAGTTCTGGAAGCGGGCGGATTGTTCGTGCTCGGTACCGAACGGCACGAAAGCCGCCGGATCGACAACCAGCTTCGCGGCCGTTCGGGCCGTCAGGGTGACCCGGGCCTGTCGCGTTTCTATCTCTGCCTTGAAGACGATCTGCTGCGCATCTTTGGTCCGGACACGCTGTTCTCCAAGATGATGAATTCGAACCTGGCCGATGGCGAGGCGATCGGGTCCAAGTGGCTGTCAAAGGCGATCGAGACCGCGCAGAAGAAGGTCGAGGCGCGCAATTATGACGTGCGCAAGCAGGTCGTTCAGTACGACGATGTGATGAACGACCAGCGCAAGGTGATCTACGAGCAGCGCGGCGAGATCATGGAGGCCGATATGGTCGACGATGTCGTGCTCGACATGCGGCATGATACGATCAACGCCATCGTCAGCGATGCCTGCCCGCCGGGATCCTATCCCGAGCAGTGGAATATCGAAGGGCTGAAGGAGCGGGTCGAGGATATCCTCGGCATAGCTCCTCCGATCGATGCATGGATGGAAGAAGACCATGTCGAGCCCGAGCTGATCGAGGAGCGTATCCGCGAACAGACTGACGAGATCATGGAAAGGAAGATCGCCACACATGATTCCGCCATGTGGCGCCAGATTGAAAAGAGCGTGCTGCTGGAGCGGCTCGACTACCACTGGAAGGAACACCTCGCGACGCTGGATGCTCTGCGGCAGGTCGTGTTCCTGCGCGCCTACGCGCAAAAGCAACCGATCAACGAATACAAGCAGGAAGCATTTGGCCTGTTCGAGCGCCTGCTCGACACGCTGCGCGAGGACGTCACCAAGATTCTGGTCAAGGCAGAAATTCGCGCCGCGCCTCCAATCGAGACTCAGGACCTTCCCGACCTGCCCGATTTCCTCACCGGCCACATCGATCCGTTCAGCGGATTGGAAAATTCGAATGATGGCGATGGCTCTTTCGAGCGTCCTGAACTGTTTGGCTCGCTTGCCGGTTCGCCGCGTGCGGCTGTGGGGCCAGGTGGTGCTGCGAGCGAAGATCCCTATGCCGGCATGGAGATCAGCCGCAATGCGCCGTGCCCATGCGGTTCGGGCAACAAGTACAAGCATTGCCATGGTGCCGCAGGAGGCAAGGCGGCCTGAGGGGATTTGGTTACGCCGTCAGCGCGGTTTGCGCAGCATGGCTTCGAGCGGAGGGCACCCTTCAACCGGGTAGATCATCTCGACCCGCTCGAAACCATGCGCGTTGTAGAACCCGCGATTTTCGGGATTTGAGTTTTCCAGGTAGGCGGGTACGCCTTCGCGGTCGCATGCTTCCAGCATCGGCTTGAACAGCTCGCGGCCCAATCCCTTTCCCTGTGCCGTTTGGCGTACACCGATGGTGAAGAGATAGGCGTGCGGGAATTGCGGATGATGTGCCTCCATCGCTTCCGTCGTGCGCCGGATGCGCGTGAAACCGCCGCGGCTGCTGGCCATGATCGAACGTAGCAATGTCGGAAGCGTAATGAGTGGAAGCGAGCTGTCACCACCGGGCAGCATCCACATTGCCGCACCTTCGTCTCCCAATCGGTAGCAGAAGCCGCGCCTGGTATAGAGGTGTCTCGCCAGCCCAATAAAGGCGATTTCCATCGCTCTGAAATTGCCGAACAGCCAACGGTTGAAGGGATCGTTGCGGAAGGCGTCGGCGGTGATGTCGCCGATCCGGTCAGCCCCATCATGCATCGCACGAGTAAGCGGGGCGTTCAGTTCGATCGTGTTCGCCTGCATTTCCCGTGCGGTCCTTTCTCTCTTCCAAAGCCACTAGCATGAAGCCCATTCGCCCGATAGGGAGCCGCGATGCCGTTGCTAGCCGCCGCCTTTTTCGTCACCGCCGTCCTTTATGCTGCGGTCGGGTTCGGTGGTGGATCGACCTACAATGCGCTGCTGGCGCTTTCCGGCATGGATTATCGCCTGCTGCCGGTGCTGGCGCTGTCCTGCAACCTGGTGGTGGTGGCGGGCGGCAGCGTGCGATTTGCTCGCGCAAAGGTCACACCATGGCGTGGAGCGGCGCTGCTCACTGCGATCGCGGCCCCAGCCGCGTTTCTCGGAGGACTGACACCGATTGGCGAAGATGCTTTCCTCACCATTTTGGGTGTGAGCCTGTTGCTGACCGGGCTGACCATGCTGTTGCCGATTACGCAAAGCGATGAAGCCCGGCCCACCAGGCTGGCGCGCTTTATGCCACTGGTGGCTGCGCCAATCGGCTATCTGGCCGGGCTGGTGGGCATTGGTGGAGGCATTTTTCTCGCGCCACTGCTGCATCTTACTCGCTGGCGCGATGCTCATGCGGTGGCGGCCACGGCCAGCTTCTTTATCCTGGTAAACTCGGGATTTGGACTTGTCGGGCAGCTGATCAAGAACGGCAGCGGCATGTTGGGCGCCGCCGTGGAGAGCGGGCTTCCGCTGCTGATTGCCGTGGCGGTTGGCGGCCAGATCGGCAGTTTCATGGCAGTGCGATTCCTGCCGCAACGCGTGATCCGGTGGATGACGGCTGCACTGGTGATCTGGGTCGGGTTACGTCTCTTGTACGGCGGGTAGGGGCCTGATGTCAGGCTCGAGTTGCTTGATCTCGACGCGGCCGAGAAGGCGCCAGAATGCCCAGACGCAGATGATTGAAACAATGCCATCCCAGGCATAATGCCATGCGAGGTGGAAGCTGCCGATCCAGATCAGCAGCGTGAAACATCCGGCCGCTGCGACAGCCCAGGCTTTGCGATATTTCTCCCACACTACAAGATAGGTGAAATAGGCGATCGCCACATGGACCGATGGCATGGCGGAGATTCCGCTGCCCATCTGGCCGCTTTCGCGCATTTCCAGCAGCCAATCGGCGATTGGCAACATGGCCAGTGGCGAAATGGAGTCGGCGCGGCGCAACTCCGTCATCAACGGAACGTAATAGTCCGAACCGTAGAACTCCTGATAGAACACCGGCCCGCTGGAAGAGAGCGCCATGGCGGCGAAGGCGCCAAGGCCGATCCAGATGAAGAACAGGGTCAGGATTCCGCGCAGTTGGAAAGTACGATCGCTTGAAGCGACGATTGCAGCCCCCAGGAAGGGGATCAGGCTGAACCAGGCAATATAGACCTTGTCGAGGAAGATGGTGCCATAGTCGCCTAGCAAAGCATGCGAGACACGCCACGGATCATGTCCCAGGAACAGCCAGCGATCTGCCATCACGAATAAGGGATCGCTGTAGAAGGGCACGTATTTGGGAATTGCGTCCTTGAGGTAGGAAAAGGCGCTGCTCGGATAGGCTGCGAGCAGGATAAGCCCTGGTGGCGTTAAGACCAGAGATGGGCGTTCCTGGACGCGCGCAACAAGATATCGGGTAGGGCTCGCTTCCCTTGCACGCAGCGCTTCAAACAGGATGAGGCATATCGCGCCAATCGTGGCCAGCGCGGCAATCGCAATCACCTGCTGCGAGAATGGCAATCCATAGAGCCATTCTGGCCCATCGAAGAACGCGAGCGCTATGCCGGTCGGCAGCAGGGCAAGGAATGCTACCAGCCCCAATGCAACGGGATAGGATATCCTCAGCAAGTGCGTCTCTTTCGGGCGATTGGCGAATTGCCGTTAATGAATAACGGCATCGCATTTACCGTCCAGTCGCTGAGAAAGTATTACACAGCGCTGGATGCCCTCTAGCGCGCTCCAAACAGCCGGGCGAAGAATCCGGGCTCTTCTTCCATCGGCAGCACGGGCCCGTAGTGGTGCTCGCGCAGGAGCGGATTCGAGGTCGGGCGCGGACTGCTCCACCTGTCGGGGGCGCTCGAGCGGAATGTATATTGCGACATGGCGCTTGCCTCCTTTCGGCAGCAAGGAACATGCCCGCGTGCAATCACAGTCCCTATCGCGTTAACCGGGCGTGTCCCGCAATGGGATCGGCGCGCGCGCATGGGTTAAGCGCCTCTACGGCCCAATGCTGTTGATTTATGGATTAAAATGGCTCCCCGAGTTGGATTCGAACCAACGACCAAGTGATTAACAGTCACCTACTCTACCGCTGAGCTATCGGGGAGCAGCCCTCCAAGCGGTATGGAGGAGGGCGGAGGCGAGCCTATATGGGCGAGGCGAGGGCTTTGCAACCCCCGTTTTGCGTCACTTGCGGGCTCTCAGGTTACGAACTGTTCGGCGACGATACGTTCGTCCAGCGCATGGCCGGGATCGAACAGTAACGTCAGCTCGTTCTCGCGCGCGATTTCCAGCGAAACCTCTGCAATATCACGCAGTTCCTTCTGATCTGCGACGACCGAAACGGGGCGTTTTTCCGGCTCGCGCACGCGGAATTTGATCGCGCTGCGATCGGGCAGGATCGCACCGCTCCAGCGGCGCGGCCGGAATGCACTGATCGGAGTGAGCGCGAGAAGCTGCGAATCGAGTGGCAGGATGGGGCCATTGGCGGACAGGTTGTAGGCGGTCGAACCGGCGGGAGTCGCAACAAGCACACCGTCGCAAACCAGCTCCTCGATCCGCACGCGGTCATCTACGGAGACTTCTATCTTTGCCGTCTGGCGCGTTTCACGCAGCAGGGAAACCTCGTTGATCGCGCGCCAATCGCAGGTCGCGCCGGTTTGCGTTACCGCGTGCATGCGCAAGGGCGCTATGGCCATTGCGCGAGCCTTCGCTAGCCGTTTGTCCAGGTTCGCGCCATTGCGGTAGCGATTCATCAGGAAGCCGACTGTGCCTAGGTTCATTCCATAAGCGGGTATGACTCGCCCCGCATCAAGCATGGCGTGGAGCGTGTGCAGCATGAAACCGTCGCCGCCCAGCACAACCACTGCGTCGGCTTCGTCCATTGATACCCATTCACGCTGACCGGAAAGCTCGGCAAAGGCCTCCTGCGCGCGGGGGGTTTCCGATGCGACCAGCGCAATATGTTCGATATTCAACGACTTGGCCAATTGGTTGCTCCCCCGTGTCTCGCAGGACCCGGCAATTCTCCGGTTGTCACTCCTATGGTGGGTTGTGCCATTTTTCAACGGAACTGATTTTATACAGGCAATCTACCACGGCAGCGCTATTCCTTGTGCCATGGCAAGCAAACCAATTCCATCGCGATCGACGCGCAGCGGCGGGCTCTCTCCTGCTGTGGCAAAGGCGTTGGAGGGAGAGCTCATAAAGGCGTTGGGGCATGAAGAGATCGTGGTTCTGTTCCAGCCGCAGTTTTCCTGCCGGGACGGCGCGATCCTGGGGGCAGAGGCATTGGCGCGCTGGCAACATCCGACCTTGGGGACGATCGGCGCGCGCGACCTGTTCGCCATTGCAGAAGGCGCGGGCCTGGTGGCGCCCATCTCTCGCCATGTTGTGGCGCAAGCGCTGGTGCAGGCCGCGCAATGGCCCAAACATCTGCGATTGGCGCTGAACGTTACGCCGGAAGAAATTGCCGAACCCAGCTTTTCGCGTGCTTTCGCGTCATTGGTGGGCCGATCCAAGATGGCTCCAGACCGGTTGACGATGGAGATCACCGAAGACGTGCTGCTGGGCGATCTCGGCCTGGCGGCGGAGGCGCTTGCCGTACTCAAACAAAGCGGAATGCGGGTTGCGCTGGACGATTTCGGCGCGGGATTCTGCAATTTTCACTATCTCAAGCAGCTGCCGCTCGATGCAATCAAGCTCGATCGCACCATGGTGGTCGGGATCTGCCGCGACGAACGTGACCTCGCTGTACTGCGCGCGATTGTGCAACTTGCCGCGGCGCTTGGGCTGGAAGTCGTGGCCGAAGGGATCGAGACAGAAGCTCAGCGTGATGCGGTGATCGCGGAGGGCTGCGCCTATTGGCAGGGCTTCCTGCAGGCCGAACCCATGCGCAATGATGAGATGCTGCGAATGGTAGCGAAGGCGGCCTGACGCCCTAGGCGGCCTGTTTCGCACCCTTCTTTGCCTTCGTGACAATGCCCGATAGCCCCTTGGTCAGCTGGAACAGACCGTTGAGGCGGCTCTGCGGATCGCCCCATGCCCGGTTGATCACCAGCTTCATGTCTGGGCGCAACTTGGCCGTGTCCTTCAATCGCTCGACATAGGACAAGAGACCGACCGGATCGGGGAAATCGTCCTTGTGGAATGTCACCAGCGTGCCGCGCGGTCCGACATCGATCTTGGCGATATTTGCCGTGATTGCCTGATGCTTGATCTCGATCAGGCGGACGAGATTGGCCGTCGAATCGGGAAGTGGCCCAAAGCGGTCGATCATTTCTGCAGCCAGCGCTTCGATCTCCGCCTTGTCGGCAGCATCGTTGAGTCGGCGATAGAGCGCCATGCGCACGGCGAGATCGGGCACGTAATCCTCTGGGATCATGATCGGCGCATCGACGGTGATTTGCGGGCTGATCGAATCGCGTTCCGGCGCAAGACCCGCTTCGCCCGCCTTGGCGGCCAGGATCGCATCCTCCAGCATCGATTGGTAAAGCTCGAACCCGACTTCGCGGATATGGCCCGATTGCTCGTCGCCCAACAGGTTCCCCGCGCCGCGAATGTCGAGGTCGTGGCTCGCAAGCTGGAAGCCGGCGCCAAGGCTGTCGAGATCGCCCAGCACCTTAAGGCGCTTTTCTGCGACTTCGGATAGCTGCACGTCACGGCCATAGGTGAGATAGGCATAGGCGCGCAGTTTCGCGCGACCCACGCGCCCACGCAGCTGATAAAGCTGGGCCAGGCCAAATCGATCTGCACGGTGGATGATGATGGTGTTGGCCGTCGGAATGTCGAGCCCGCTTTCGACGATCGTGGTCGATAGCAGCACGTCATATTTGCGGTCGTAGAAAGCGCTCATGCGTTCCTCGACTTCGCCAGCACCCATTTGCCCATGCGCGGCAATGAACTTCACCTCGGGCACATGCTCGTGCAGCCAGTCCTCGACTTCGGCCATATCGGAGATGCGCGGCACGACAATGAAGCTCTGCCCGCCGCGGTGATGTTCGCGCAGCAATGCCTCACGCATCACCATGTCGTCCCATTCCATCACATAGGTGCGCACAGCGAGCCGATCGACGGGAGGTGTCTGGATGGTCGAGAGTTCGCGCAGGCCCGTCATCGCCATCTGCAGCGTACGTGGGATTGGTGTGGCGGTAAGCGTCAGCACATGCACATCGGCGCGAAGCTGTTTGAGCCTTTCCTTGTGCGTGACGCCGAAGCGCTGCTCCTCATCTACGATCACCAGGCCGAGATTGCGGAAGGCGGTGCTCTTGGAAAGGATCGCATGGGTGCCGATCACAATATCGACATCGCCCTTTTCCAGCCCTTCGCGCGTTTCCGCCATTTCCTTTGACGGGACGAGCCGTGAAAGGCGCCCGATCTTGAGCGGAAAGCCGGCAAATCGTTCGCAGAAATTGCTGTAGTGCTGGCGCGCCAGCAGTGTGGTGGGGGCGACCACGGCCACCTGCTCGCCGTTCATCGCCGCCACGAAGGCCGCGCGCAGTGCCACTTCGGTTTTGCCGAAACCGACATCGCCGCAGACCAGCCGATCCATCGGACGACCGCTTTCGAGATCGCGCAATACGTCTTCGATGGCGCGATCCTGATCGTCGGTCTCGTCCCAGGGGAACTTCTCGACGAACTGGTTGTAGACCGAATCCTCCGCCGCCAGCACAGGCGCCTTCCTCAGCGCGCGTTGCGCCGCGACCAGCATCAGCTCGCCAGCGATCTCGCGGATGCGTTCTTTCAGCCGTGCACGGCGTTTCTGCCATGCCTCGCCGCCAAGCCGGTCGAGCATGACCGCTTCTTCGCTGCTGCCATAGCGGCTGAGAACGTCGATATTTTCGACCGGGATGTATAGCTTGTCGCCGCCGCGGTACTCCAGCATCACGCAGTCATGCTGGCTCTTGCCGACGGGGACGGGCTCCAGCCCAAGATATTTGCCGATTCCGTGCTCGACATGGACCACCAGATCGCCGCGATTGAGCGCCTGCAGTTCGGCCAGGAAAGCGTCAGAATCCTTGCGGCGTTTCTTGCGGCGGACGAGCCGGTCGCCAAGCACGTCCTGTTCAGTCAGCAGCTCCAGCTCGCTATTGGAGAAGCCGGTTTCGAGCGGCAGCACTGTCGCCACCGGCTGTCCCTTGGCCGCGAGGCCCAGCGCTTCCTGCCATGTATCGGCGAGCTTGGTCTTACAGCCTGCTTCGCTGAGGATCGAAGCAATACGCGCGCGGCTGCCGGTGGAATAGGCGGCCAGCAAGGGTCGCTTGCCCGCCTTGCCCAGCGCGGCGAGATGTTTGGCCGCCGATTCATAAACATTGTCGCCACGCGCTCGCTCGGGAGCGAAATCGCGCGCCGATGCAAAGCCGAAATCGATCACGTGGTCGCTTTCGGGTTCGGCAAAGATGACGCTGCGATGGACAGGAGCAACTTTCAGCGCAGCGCTGAATTCGTCCGAACTGACGTAGAGCGTGGAGTCTTCCAGCGGGCGGTAGCTGCCCGCCGCCTGACCCGCTGTCTTCTGGCGAGCCTGATGGTAGTCGGCGATATCCTTGAAGCGCTCGTCGGCGGCGGAAAGTGCGGCGCTGTCGATCACCACCACGTCATCTGCGACGAGATAGTCGAACAGGGTCGCCAGCCGTTCTTCGAACAGCGGCAGCCAATGCTCCATTCCGGCCAGCCGCCGACCCTCGCTGACCGCTTCGTAGAGAGGATCCTGCGTCGCCATGGCTCCGAACAGTTCGCGGTAGCGGCTGCGGAAACGCTTGATCGTTTCTTCGTCAAGCAGCGCTTCGCTGGCGGGCAGCAGCAGATGCGATTTGAGCGTTCCGGTGCTCATCTGCGTGGTCGGATCGAACAGTCGCAGGCTTTCCAGCTCGTCACCGAAGAAATCTAGCCGCAATCCCTGTTCGAGGCTGGAAGGGAAGATATCGACGATTGAACCTCGCAGCGCATATTCGCCGTGGTCGATCACCGTGTCCGTGCGTGAATAGCCCTGACGTTGCAGCAACGCGGACAGGCTCTGGTGGCCGATCGTGGTGCCAGGTTTGAACTCGCGCACGCTTTCACGGATGCGGAAAGGCGTGAGCACGCGTTGAAGCACCGCATTGATAGTAGTCACCAGCAGCTGCGAACCTGCTGTGCCGTCGCTTTGCCCAGCCTGGAGCCGGAACAGTGCGGAGAGGCGACGCGCGCTGACAGAGAGGGCGGGGCTGGCGCGGTCATAGGGGAGGCAGTCCCATGCCGGGAACTCGATAACTTCCAGTTCTGGCGCGAAGAATTGCGCGGCTTCGCTGACAGAACGCATCGCCGCTTCGTCCGGTGCGATGAACACCGCGCGGCCCTTCGCTGCGCGCGCCAGATCGCTCATCACAAGCGGCTGTGCACCGCGAGCGATCGAGGTCAGTGTAAGCGGCTTTTTGGCCGAGAGAATACGGGAGAAATCAGGCATATTTGTTGTGTTCAGGCACAGGTTTGCCGCCATTTGCCCTTCGACAAGCTCGGGGTAAACGGGTTGAGGGTCATTCGGGTTCAGTTACCAAGTAACCGCTCGTGATGAACCTGTCGAACTGCGAATGCGTCAGCGCGGAATATCGACGTAATCGAGCTGCTGCATCAGATCCATCATCGGCCCGCGAAAGAAGTCCGGCACGGGCTGGCTTTGCATCGCCCAAGCCATGATCTCCACATCGTCCTCTTCCAGCAGCGCTTCGAACCAGGTGAGGGCCGCCTCGTCCCAGCCTTCCGAATAGCGGTCGAAATAGCCGCCGATCATGAAATCGGCTTCGCGTGTGCCGCGATGCCAGGCGCGAAACTTGGCGCGGGCCAGGCGGGCAGGGAAGGTAAGAGCTTGAGGCATGAAAAGGGCGCCAATCTTGCAGGAGTGGCGCCCCTCTGTCCGATCACGGCCCCGTAATCAACCTGTAATCAGGGGCCGCTTCTGTCACGGGTGGGTGTGGCTGAATGTCTGCATGCTTTCCGTTTCAAGAGAATCGGATTCATCCGTGATTTTCTTGGCCGCTTCTTCCGATCCGGCAATCTTGGCGAGAGCTTCGTTGAATGCCTTGCGTTCGGGCGATGCATGTGTGTCGAGCGAGGCCATGCCACGCGGCATCGTGAAGATCATCATGATGTCCCACGGCCCGGCCACCAGCCAGTGTACTTGTGCCTTGGGCAGTCCGGCTGCTTCTGCAGCAGGCTCGAAATACTTTTCCTCCAATTCGCTCCACCGTTGCCCGGATCCATCCTTTAGCTTGATGTATTCAATCATGTAGGTGGTTCGTGGTGCTTCAGGATCGTCCTGCGCATGGGCAGGCGCAGCGAAGGCAAGGGTAGCGGCAGCCGCAAGGCCGAGTGCGAACTTATTCAACATCTTCATTCTCCCCCAGTTAGGTTCCACGACCCGAGGAGACTGGCTGTGTCAGTTCCGCATTGCTTCCCGACCCCGGAAAAGCCGCCTGGGCGGCGTTAGACGCCTTAATTGACGTGTTGGCAATAGGCGGGGCACATCTTCGCAGGAAGGCGCAAAGCGGTTAGGACAATGCGATGCGTCCCGAAGCACTCAATCCGCTGTTCGTCGAATGTGATGCGCTGGATGGCGTAGGGCCGAAGATCAAGAAGCCGCTCGACAAGCTGGGGCTCACTCGCGTGCGCGATCTGGCGTATCATTTGCCGGAGCGGTTCGTGACGCGGCGCCCGGTCGAAGACCTCGACCAGGCGAGCGAGGGCGAGCAGATCGTCATTGCACTTACGCCGGTGGAACACCGTGCGCCACGCAACAATCGCGGCCCCTATCGCGTGTTGGCGCAGGATAGTGTGGGCAATATCTGCGCGCTGACCTATTTCGGGCGCGCGTCCTACACGGCAAAGAAGCTGCTGCCGGTGGGCGAGAAGCGTTGGGTATCGGGCAGGCTCGACCGCTATGGCGATATGCTTCAGATCGTTCATCCCGATCATGTCGAGAAAGAGGGCGGCGGCGCGCTCGCGCGGCTCAACGAGCCGGTCTATGGCCTGTCCGAAGGGTTAACCCAGCCGCGTGTTGTCGGTTTGGTGGAACAGGCGCTGGCGCGGCTCCCTGAACTTCCCGAATGGATCGAACCCTCGCAATTCGAACGCGAGGGCTGGCCTGCTTGGCGCGATGCAATGCACTTGGCGCACAAGAGCGAGAATGCCAGCGCGCGTGACCGGCTTGCCTATGACGAGTTGCTGGCCAATTCGCTTGCGCTGATGCTGGTGCGGGCGGACAATCGCAGCCGCAAGGGACAGTCGCTAAGGGGTGACGGGAGCCTGCGCGGCCAACTCCAGCTGCCGTTCCCGCTAACGGGCGCGCAGACCCGTTCGATCAGTGAAATCGAGGGCGACCTGGCGCAGGAAGCGCCGATGTTGAGGCTGCTGCAAGGCGATGTCGGCGCGGGCAAGACAGTGGTTGCACTCGAAGCCATGCTGATCGCCAATGAAGCGGGCAAGCAGGCGGCATTGCTCGCACCTACGGAGATCCTGGCACGCCAGCATTACGAAACGATCCGCAGCATGGCCGCACCGACCGGCGTCGAGGTCGCGCTGCTGACTGGCCGCGACAAGGGAAGGGCGCGCGAAAGCATATTGATGGGGCTGATGGATGGCTCGATCGATATCGTGATCGGCACTCACGCGATCTTCCAGGATAGCGTCGCCTACAAGGATCTGGCGCTGGTGGTGGTGGATGAGCAGCACCGCTTTGGCGTGCAACAGCGCTTGCAGCTCGCCAGCAAGGGCAAGCGTACGCCGCATACTCTGGCGATGACCGCGACGCCGATCCCGCGCACGCTCACGCTGGCGCAATATGGCGAGATGGATGTCAGCCGGCTCGACGAGATGCCGCCGGGCCGCAAACCGATCATCACCCGTGTCATGTCGATGGAGCGGATGGGCGAGATCGTGGACGGGGTCGCGCGCCACCTCAAAACCGGGCAGCAGGCCTTCTGGGTCTGCCCGATGGTTCACGAAAGCGAGGCTGCCGATCTTGCTGCCGCCGAAGCGCGTTATGCCGCACTAAATGATCGATTCGGAGATGCGGTTGTGCTCGTCCACGGGCAGATGAAGCCGGAGGAGAAGGACGCGGCAATGGAGCGTTTCGTCTCGGGCGAGGCGAGCCTGCTGGTCGCGACGACCGTGATTGAAGTCGGGGTGGACGTGCCCAATGCAACTCTGGTTGTCGTCGAGCAGGCCGAGCATTTCGGGCTCGCGCAACTGCACCAGCTCCGCGGCCGGGTAGGGCGGGGGAGCGAACAGGCGGTGTGTTTGCTGCTGCGAAGCAATGCGCTTTCCGAAACGGCCAAGCGTCGCCTTGCCCTGATGCGCGAGACGCAGGACGGTTTCCGCATCGCCGAAGAAGATCTCGAACTGCGCGGCGGCGGCGAATTGCTCGGTACGCGGCAATCGGGCGATACGCCCTTCCGGGTAGCCAATCTTGAGCAGATCACACGGCTGCTCCCGGCCGCCCATGCCGATGCGCGACTGCTGATGGAGCGCGATGGCGGGCTGTCGTCCGAGCGGGGGAAGGCCGCCCGGCTATTGCTCTATCTGTTCGAACGCGATTGGGGCGTGCAGTTGCTGCGGGGCGGTTAGTCTTGTCAGTGAAATTGTAAGATACTCATGCGATACCTCATAATTCGATGGGAGTATATGATCATGAATACTGTTCATTATTCTAAAGTGCGCATGATAATCATGTTCGTTGGGGTTTGTCTTTTTGTAGTACTTGGTGCTTGGGCCAATGCCAGACTCGAAGGTCGCGCTGCCTTTGCCGGGTTCATACTGATGTGTCTTGGCGCGATCACCTTTCCGATCTTCGCGCGGTACATGCTCATCGGCGCCAAGGTACTGGAATTCGATAGCACCATTGTAACATTTCATGGTCTACTGGGCAGCAAGACGGTGCGCTGGGATAGAGTTACCTCGATTGATATCTATACAGTCACAGTCAATTGGTTTTCCAAGACTCGCCATCTCAGGATTCACGGGCCATTCGGCATCATGGGTTATGCCAGCATTTCCGAAAAGATGCTGACGAGCGAGCATCGTCCTCTGGAGAAGCTCATCGCCGCAATCTCAGAGGCGCATGCGCGGCCGGCGAGGCAAGCACCCCGCCGCGAGGAATCAGCGATCATTCCAGCATCGCCTATGCCGCGAGAAGCCGGTTTCGGTCGTAAAGGTATCTAAAAACTCAGCGCGGCAAGCTCGCGTTCCACTGCACCGCGATAGGAGCTGCCAAACAGGCGCAGGTGCACCAGCCATGGCCATAGGCGATAGAGCGGTTGCCGCTCGTGCCAGCCCTCTTCTGGATCAAGTGCAGCAAAGAAGCTTTCGGGCGGATGATCGAACAGCGTCAACATGGCCCAGTCAACCTCGCGATGGCCGTAATAGCAGGCTGGGTCGATCAACACTGCTTGCTCGCCAGACCAGATGATATTGCCGCCCCACAAATCGCCGTGAAGCAGCGAGATCGGTGGGGCGTGCGGCAAGAGATCTTCGATCGAATGCGCGAGGCACTCGATGCGGCGGGCAAGGCTCTCATCGATATGCGGGCAATGACAAAGCAGGCGGTTTTCGGCCCAGAAAAGTGGCCAGCTGTCGTTCCGCGTGTTTCCGATCGCGACTGGCCCGAAGGCGTAGTCTTGATCCCATCCACAT
This sequence comes from Altererythrobacter sp., assembly GCF_050299635.1. Lineage (NCBI taxonomy): Bacteria > Pseudomonadati > Pseudomonadota > Alphaproteobacteria > Sphingomonadales > Erythrobacteraceae > Altererythrobacter > Altererythrobacter sp. Next base: position 24,547 of record NZ_JBNKWF010000028.1, on the reverse strand, counting down.
GCTTCCGGGGTAGGCTGGTGCAGGTGGCGTAGCGTTTCAGCAAGCGTCCGCCACCTGTCACCTGAAGGTGCCGCCTCGATATCGTCCATCACCAGCCAGCCATCGCCGTTGTAGAACACTAGCGGGGCAGGCGTGCCGGTTTCAGCAATAGCACGCAGCATTTCGCCCTCTGCAAGTACGAGCGGGCCGCTTTTGGCTACGATATGGCGGCCATCTGCGAGGGTAAGTCTGGTCGCACCTGAGATGTCCCCGCCTGCCAGACGTGCGCTCTCGGTGACGGGAGAGCCGAGTGCAGGCTCGATCCAGTCGAAGCCCTGTCTCAAGCCAGCCCACGCCTGAGCATGGCGACCAGCGCCTGCGCGGCGGCATCGACATCGGCCCAGGTTTCGAGAAACCCGTCCGCGCCGCCATAATAGGGATCGGGCACGGCCTCTCCCGCGCGGCCCTCGACCACATCCATCAGCAGGCCGACATGCGCGGTGGCCTCTTCAGGCATACGCGACAAGATCGCGTCGAGATTGGAATGGTCCAGCGCAAAGATGTGCGTGAATCTGGTGTAATCGTGGTGTGCGAGCTGCCTGCCGCGATAATGCGCGATGTCCACGCCCATGTGCGCCGCCGTTGCGATGCTGCGCGGATCTGGTGGTTCGCCGACATGGTAGGCGGCGGTGCCGGCGCTATCGGCATGGGCATCCAGCCCCGCGTCCTCCGCTGCCTTGCGGAACGCGGCCTCTGCCAGTGGCGAGCGGCAGATATTGCCGAGACATACGAAGAGAACTGACGGCTTACTCAGAGCTTCCTCCCGCGCTATCGCTTGGGACCAAATCGGCCGAAAGTGTCTCCCAGACACTTTCGTGTCGCGATTTGCTGGTCGGGGAGAGAGGATTCGAACCTCCGGCCCCTGCCTCCCGAAGACAGTGCTCTACCAGGCTGAGCTACTCCCCGACCGTGTCGGCCCCACAAAGTTGTGGGTCGAGGCAAGGCGCGCCCTATAGGCAGCGTTTGCCGGGGTGGCAAGCGGGCAATTGCGGGTTTAGGAACACATTATGGCGAGCATCGCGATTCCCCCTGCCGGAACCTCCACGCGTCACCCTGAGTGGCAGTATCTAGAGTTGATGCGCCGCATCTGGGAAGACGGCAGCGAGCGGATCGACCGCACCGGGGTGGGGACACGCTCGGTTGCAGGCGCCATGCTGCGATTTGATCTGGATGGTGGCGCGATGCCGCTGCTCACCACCAAGCGAGTCTATTGGAAGACAGCCACACGCGAAATGCTGTGGTTCCTCACCGGCGATACCAATATCCGTCCGCTGGTTCTGCAAGGCGTAAAGATCTGGAACGAATGGCCGCATGTCCGCTACGTCAAGGAAACGGGTGAGGACGTTTCGCTGGAGGACTTTATCCAGCGGATCGCCGATGACGAGGCCTTTGCCGCCGAATGGGGCGATCTTGGCCCAGTTTATGGCAAGCAATGGGTCGACTGGCCGACCTATCGCTATCGGCCTGATGGGCTTTACGAGAAGGGGCCGGGCATCAACCAGGTGGCCGAAGTGGTCGAAAGCCTGCGCACCAGCCCAGGCAGCCGCCGCCACATCATCGAAGGCTGGAATGTGGCCGAGCTGGACCGGATGGCACTGCCGCCGTGCCACAAGACCTACCAGTTCCATGTCGCAGGCGAGGGCGAGAATGCACGGCTCAACTGCCTGCTCTACCAGCGCAGTTGTGACGTCGCGCTAGGGCTGCCATTCAACCTGTGGTCGGCGGCGCTGCTCACCCGGATGATGGCACAGCAGACCGATATGGAAGCTGGCGAACTTGTGTGGATGGGGGGCGATGTGCACCTCTACCTCAACCACGAACATCTCATTACCGAGCAGCTGACACGCGAACCGCAAGGTCATCCACGGCTCGAAATCACGCGCAAGCCATCCAGCATCTTCGACTACGCCATCGAGGATTTCGAGGTGCATGATTATGCCCCGTTAGGCCCGATAAAGGCTCCTGTAGCGGTCTGAGGGATGCCTCAGCGGGGGCCAACTTGACCTGAGAGCGTGTTTGTAATAAAATAACGTGGTCGCGTAAGATTGATGCTCATGCGATTTCTCGAAGGGAGAGCGTTGTTATGGCCGACAGGCCTGATGGTGCAGGTGCTGCAGGGCGCAACCGGCCCGCGCTGGCACTGCACGTACCCGAACCGAAATTCCGCCCCGGCGACACGGTCGACTATTCGCATCTCGATGTCGGTGCACCGGGCGATATGCCGCGACCTGACGAGAGCTGCGATCCGTCGGATATGCGCGACTTGGCCTTTGGCCTGGTGCGTGTGCTGGGCGACGACAATCTTGCCGCGGGCCCATGGGATCCGAAGCTCGATCCGGATACGCTGCGCGAAATGCTGGGCCATATGGCGCTGGTGCGCGCCTTTGATGAGCGCATGTTCCGTGGCCAGCGGCAGGGCAAGACCAGCTTCTACATGAAATGCACCGGTGAGGAAGCGACGAGCGTTGCCGCCGCTATGGCTCTTGCCAGCGACGACATGGTGTTCCCCAGCTATCGCCAGCAAGGCATCCTGATCTCTCGCGGCTATCCGATGGTCGAGATGATCAACCAGATATATTCGAACAAGGCGGACAAGTTGATGGGCCGCCAGCTGCCGATCATGTATTCGAGCCGCGAGCACAGCTTCTTTTCGATCAGCGGCAATCTCGCCACGCAATGCCCGCAAGCCGTGGGATGGGCGATGGCGAGCGCAATCAAGGGCGACAGCCGGATCGCGGCAAGCTGGGTGGGCGAGGGCTCGACGGCGGAAGGTGACTTCCACTCCGCCTGCACCTTCGCGTCGGTCTACAACGCTCCGGTGATCCTCAACGTGATCAACAACCAATGGGCAATTTCCAGCTTCTCGGGTTTTGCCGGTTCAGAACGCACCACTTTCGCCGCGCGCGCGCTGGGTCACGGCATTGCTGGCCTGCGCGTCGACGGGAACGATGCGCTGGCTGTCTATGCTGCAGAGCGCTGGGCTGCCAACCGCGCCCGCGCCAATGCCGGGCCGACGCTGATCGAACATTTTACCTATCGCGCGGAGGGGCATTCCACCTCCGACGATCCGACCGGCTATCGCAGCGCGCAGGAACGCGAGGAATGGCCGCTGGGCGATCCGATCATGCGGCTGAAGCGCCACCTCATCGCGATCGGCGAATGGGACCTGGAACGGCAGGAAAAGATGGATCTGGAAGCATCCGAACGGGTCAAGGCAGCGACCAAGGAGGCCGAGAAGAACGGCATCCTCGGCCACGGCTTGCACCATCCGTTCCGCACCATGTTCCAGGACGTTTACGAAGAACTGCCCTGGCACCTGAAGGAACAGGCCGCGCAGGCCCACCGCGAGCGACTGATCAAATGGCCTGAAGGGAGGCCTGAGGAATGAGCGCGCAGGTCAAGGAAGCTGCGGCACAAGAAGCCGCTGTCGAACGCCGGATCAACATGATCGAGGCAATCAACGATGCGCTCGACATCATGCTTGCCCGCGATCCCGATGTGATCGTGATGGGCGAGGATGTGGGCTATTTCGGCGGTGTGTTCCGCTGCACTGCCGGTCTGCAGGAAAAGCACGGCAAGACGCGTGTGTTTGACACGCCCATTTCCGAATGCGGGATCATCGGCGTGGCGGTGGGGATGGGCGCCTATGGCCTGCGGCCGGTGCCCGAGATCCAGTTCGCGGACTATATCTATCCCGGCCTCGATCAGCTTATCAGCGAAGCCGCGCGGCTGCGCTATCGCTCGGCCTGCGATTATATCGCGCCGTTGACTGTGCGCTCGCCTTTCGGTGGCGGTATCTTCGGCGGTCAGACCCATAGCCAGAGCCCGGAAGCGCTGTTCACCCATGTGGCGGGGCTCAAGACGGTGATCCCTGCGACCCCCTATGATGCAAAGGGACTGCTGATTGCGGCGATAGAAGACAACGACCCGGTGATCTTCTTCGAGCCGAAGCGCATCTATAACGGGCCGTTCTCCGGATTTTACGACAAGCCGGTTGAGCCGTGGAAGAAGCATAAGGACAGCGTGGTGCCCGAAGGCTACTATCGCATCCCGCTAGGCAAGGCGCGGACGGTATCCGAAGGCGAGGACCTGACCGTGCTCGCCTATGGCACCATGGTCCATGTGGCGGAAGCGGTTTGCCGGGAGAAGGGCGTTGATGCCGAGATCCTCGACCTGCGCACTCTGGTGCCGCTCGACATCGAAGCGATCGAGGCTTCGGTCGAGAAGACAGGGCGCTGCCTGATCGTCCACGAAGCGACCCGTACTTCAGGTTTTGGGGCGGAACTTTCCGCGCTCGTCACGGAACGCTGTTTCTACCATCTCGAAGCGCCCGTTGAACGCGTGACGGGCTTCGATACACCCTATCCACACAGCCTCGAATGGGCCTATTTCCCTGGCCCGGTCCGTATTGGCGAGGCCATCGACAAGATCCTCAAGGACTGACCGCGATGAGCAAGTTCACATTCAACATGCCCGATGTGGGCGAAGGCGTGGCCGAGGCGGAGATCGTCGAATGGCATGTGAAGCCGGGCGACACGGTCGAGGAAGACCAGCATCTTGTCGACGTGATGACCGACAAGGCGACGATTGACATCGAAAGCCCGGTGACGGGCACAGTGCTGGAGGTATCAGGCGAGGCGGGCGACACGATTTCCGTGGGCGCGATGCTGCTGGTGATCGAAGTCGAAGGCGAGGCCACTGTAGCAAGCGGAAGCTCCGGGGAAGAACACGCGGAAGCTCCAGCGCCGAAGTCGGAAGCGGTGGAAGAGCGGATCGAGGTCGAAACTTCGGATGCTTCGGATGCCGACGATGCGCTGGCTGCAGACCCGCATCCCGAGCCGCTTCCAGCGCCGACTCTGGCCCCCCAGCCGCGGCACGAAGCCAAGGTCCTCGCGAGCCCGGCAGTGCGCCAGCGCGCGCGCGATCTGGGTATCGACCTCGCGGAAGTGAAGCCGGCGGCTGACGGCCGGATCCGTCACGCCGATCTCGATCAGTTCCTGGCCTACAATGCCGGCGGCGGCTTTGCCCCCGTTGGCCAGTCGCGCGCCGACGAGGAGAAAAAGGTCATCGGTTTGCGCAAGCGCATCGCGCAGAACATGGCTGCATCCAAACGCAACATCCCGCATTTCTCCTATGTCGAGGAAGTGGATGTGACAGAGCTCGAGCGCATGCGTGCCGATCTCAACGCCAATCGTGGCAGCAAGCCGAAGCTGACCATGCTTCCGCTGCTGATCGGCGCGGTCTGCAGGCTGATTCCGCAGTATCCGATGATCAATGCGCGCTATGACGATGAGGTGGGGATCGTCACCCGGCACGGTGCGGTGCACATGGGCATGGCAACGCAGACCGATGGCGGGCTGATGGTGCCTGTCATCCGCGACGCGCAGGCGAAGAACCTGTGGCAGCTTGCCCATGAGATCGGACGGCTTGCCAATGCTGCGCGCGACGGTTCGGCCAAGTCGGAGGAGCTATCCGGTTCCACGCTAACCGTTACTTCGCTCGGTCCCCTGGGCGGCGTTGCGACAACCCCGGTCATCAACCGGCCCGAAGTTGCGATCATCGGCCCGAACCGCATTATCGAACGCCCGATGTATGTGCCTGACGGCGTGGGCGGCGAGCGAATCGAGAAGCGCAAGCTGATGAATATTTCGATCAGTTGCGACCACCGCGTGGTCGATGGATACGATGCGGCGAGCTTCATTCAGGAGCTCAAGAAGTTGATCGAAACGCCAGTTTTGCTGTTGACTGATTAAACCGCCAAAACGGCCATTGACAGCATCAGCCGCAAGCCTTAGTGGCGCGGCTCCCAAGCGGTGCTTGCCCATTTATGCGGGTGTAGCTCAGTTGGTTAGAGCGCCGGCCTGTCACGCCGGAGGTCGCGAGTTCAAGTCTCGTCACTCGCGCCACTTGGGACCTTCAAGAAAGCTTTCGGCAGTCATCCATCATCGGGTGCATGCCAGCGTCCTGTCTCCATCCAGATCAGGAAACGTTTGAGCGGAAGCAGCCAGATCACGCCGAGCACAACATAGGCGATGGTCTGTAGCCACATCGGCCAGCCTGCGATTACGCCCGGCACATATCGCGCAATCACGGTCGCATAGACGATCAGCGAAGCCAGCAGGGCCAGTATGCCTGCGGGAATGCGCCATGTGGGTTCCGTTCGCATCAGAACGGCCCGTAAAAGCGAGTCGGCGTGACGATGGCGGAGAGCGGCATGTCGTGCGCCTCCACAGGAAGCTCGTCGACCTGCTGCACGTCCCACGCCATGCCAATGGCGATTGTATCGGGATGTGCGGCGAGCCAGCGGTCATAGAATCCTCCGCCCTGGCCGAGCCGCTCACCTCTCTCGGTAAAACCGACCAGCGGCATGAACAGCACGTCGGGCGCCAGTGAGGGGGCGTCGGCAGCGGGCTGTCGCAGCCCCATTACGCCATCTTCTAGGTCGCTCTCGCCATATGGATCGGTGTGCAGGTGGAAGGTCATGGGCTGGTCCAACCCGTCAATACGGGGCAGGGCGATTGTGTGGCCGCGCTCATGGAAGAAGGCAGTGTATGCGGCGGCAGGGGCTTCCTCCGGCATGGCACGATAAAGGCCAATCGTGGCCCCATCGGGCACCAGTTCCAGCGCAGGAGCAGGTGGGTGGCGGAATACCAGCCCCCGCATCGATTCGGGAAGCGACGCTGCATGTTCGCGCCGAGCCTTGCGAAGCTGTTTGCGTATTTGCTTCTTGGTATCCACCGTTCGCCCCGAGCTTGTCGAAGGGCCGTTCTTCCTTCGCAGGTTTCGGTCAAAAAGAAGTGCAGGGCTTTGACAGGCTCAGCCCGAACGGATCTTCAGAATTGCACTTCGCAAATTATAGTAGCGGAACCACCATGGGTCGGTTGCCCGAGAAATCCTCTGACGCCTAAACGTCAGGTGGGCGCCGTATGCCCCGATCCCCCGGACGAACCAGTAAACCAGGGCAGGGACAGCTCCCTTGGATTGCTTATAGCCTCAGGGATATTCAAACGGCTCGTGCCGGGCAGTCCCGCCGTGCCCTATCTAGGGAGCGACAAGCTTCTCCTCAAGCATTGTTGCACAGCTTTCGAGACCTGCGGCCAGGAGTTCGAGTTGATGAGCCATTGCGCTGTCGTCCTGCGCCTCTGGTTGAGCATCTGCCGCCTGTTTCAGTGCGAGGTTTTCGCGCAAGGCCTCTTCATGCTCGGTCCGGGCGACGTCCAGCTCAAGCTTGAGCTCCTCGATCTTGCGCAAGGCCCTTTCGAGTTTGGCCTGGTCGGCCGGGGCGGTTTCGTCCCCTACAGATTTTGCCTCCTGCAGTTCGTCAGCCAGCAACAGTGCTGCAAATAGCAGGTTCTGCGCAGGGGAAGGGCTGAGATTGCCGCCAAGCTGGCCAAGCTTCTGATCGATGATCGCGCCCAGCTTCGTCACTTGCGCTTCCTGCCCCGGATCGCAGGCAAGTGTGTAGCTCCGTCCCCCGATCGAGACCGAAACCTGGCTCATTGTTCGATTTCCTCGATCAGTTTGTCGAGGTCGCGCATGGTCGAAGCGACTTCTTCGCGCAAAGCTTCGTGCTTGTTGACGAGGCTCATAACATTCGGATTGGCGGCGGGAATTTTCGCGGAGGCAGCATTGATGCGGGCCAAAGCGGCCTCGATCCGCGTAAGCGCAATCTCGCTACGGTCCCTTTCCATTGGCGGAAATTACCAAGAATCGCCAGTATAGGCAAAGGTTTGGCGCATCCTGTTGATAAGTGGTCTGCAGCGGGAGCCGCAAAAATGCGAGCGGGGATGCGGTGCGCGAGTCGCTTGACCTCCTTGGCGCGCTCCGCGAAGGGTTCGCGCGCGCCGAATCGTGCCGAATCGAGATGCCGGGCCACAGCCTTTTTCAACAGGCCCGCTGACCAGCAGGAGCCTGCCTAGAATGAGCCTCGACACCGCCCGCCTGCAGAACATGGCGAATGCCATCCGCGCGCTATCCATGGACGCGGTCCAGGCAGCAAACTCGGGTCATCCCGGAATGCCGATGGGTATGGCCGATGTAGCGAGTGTGCTTTGGTCGAAATATCTCAAGTTCGACCCCGCCGCGCCCGAATGGGCCGATCGTGACCGTTTCGTGCTGAGCGCGGGCCACGGCTCGATGCTGATCTACAGCCTGCTGAACCTTTCCGGCTACGCTTCGCCGACGATGGAGGACATCCGCAACTTCCGCCAGCTTGGCAGTCCGTGCGCGGGCCACCCGGAAAACTTCCTCATCCCCGGTGTCGAATGCACGACCGGCCCGCTGGGCCAGGGTCTGGCGATGGCAGTCGGCATGGCGATGGCCGAGCGTCACCTCAATGCGTTGTTCAGTGACGAAGTCGTCAATCACCGGACCTGGGTGATTGCGGGCGATGGCTGCCTGATGGAAGGCATCAACCACGAAGCGATCGGGCTCGCGGCGCATCTCAAGCTCGGCAAGATGAATGTGTTCTGGGACGACAATCAGATCACCATTGACGGCAGCACAGACCTTTCGACCAGCGAGAACATCAAGGCCCGCTATGAAGCGACGGGCTGGCACGTAGTGAGCTGCGACGGGCACGATTATGCCGATATCGAGCGCGCTATCGACGAAGCGCTGGCTCACGAGCGGCCCTCGCTGATCGCCTGCAAGACGGTGATCGGGAAGGGCGCACCCAATAAGCAGGGCACCAGCGCGACGCATGGTGCGCCGCTTGGTCCGGAAGAAATTGCGGCTGCACGGGTTGAGCTGGGCTGGGACTCTGCGCCCTTCGAAGTGCCTGATCAGATCGCAGCAGATTGGCGTGCCACTGGCGAGCGCGGCGCGGCTGCGCATTCGGCGTGGAAAGAACGTCTCACCGCTTCCGGCAAGCGAGCCGATTTCGAGAACCACATGAAGGGTGTCTCCGACCTCGCGGCACCGGCGCTTGAAGAGTACATCGCTGCTCTGGCTGCCGATCCCAAGAAGGTCGCAACCCGCAAGGCCTCCGAAATGGCGCTTGGCCCGCTGACCGAAAAGCTGCCGCAGCTGATCGGCGGTTCGGCCGATCTTACCGGATCGAACAACACCAAGACGCCGTCGACCGAACCCTTCCTCGCGGACAATTACGCCGGGCGCTATGTCTATTACGGCATTCGCGAGTTCGGCATGGCCGCAGCGATGAATGGCATGGCGTTGCATGGCGGCGTCGTACCATATGGCGGCACCTTCCTGATTTTCAGCGATTATTGCCGCAATGCAATCCGCCTTTCTGCACTGCAGCAGGTTGGTGTCGTCTATGTCATGACGCATGACTCGATCGGCTTGGGCGAAGACGGCCCGACGCACCAGCCGGTGGAACAGGTCATGAGCCTGCGCCTCGTCCCCAATCTCAACGTCTATCGTCCCTGCGACACGATCGAAACCGCCGAATGCTGGGCGCTGGCGCTGCAAACGCCGGAAACGCCTTCGGTGCTGGCACTTTCGCGCCAGAACCTGCCGCAGCTGCGCGGCGAGGGCGATGAAAGCTGGAGTGCGCTTTCCAACCGTAGCGCCAAGGGCGCCTATCGCCTCGTATCGGCCACGGCAGACCGCAAGGTTGTGCTGGTTGCAACCGGTTCGGAGGTTGAACTCGCCACCGATGTTGCCAGCGCCCTTGAAGAGCAGGGCATCGGCGCCGATGTCGTCTCCATGCCTTGCATGGAACTGTTCGCGCAGCAGGACGCAGCCTATCGCGCAGACGTATTCCCGGCCGATTGCCTGAAAGTTTCGATAGAAGCGGGCTCGACTCTGGGTTGGGAACGCTATGTCGGCCAGGATGGCTTGACCATCGGGCTCGACCGCTTCGGCGCTTCCGCACCGGCAGGCGAACTGTTTGCCAAATTCGGTTTCACAGCGGACGCGATCGTTCCGCAAATAGTCAACAAGCTCAACGGTTAAACAGGAGTTTCTTTCATGGCGACCAAGGTTGCGATCAACGGTTTCGGACGTATCGGGCGGCTTGTCGCCCGCGCTATCCTGGAGCGCACCGACCACGATCTCGAACTCGTATCGATCAACGATCTGGCTGACACCAAGTCCAATGCCCTGCTGTTTGGTTTCGACAGCACGCATGGCCGTTTCCCCGGCACAGTCGAAGTCGATGGCAACGATCTGGTCGTCAATGGCAAACACATCAAGGTGACGGCAGAACGCGATCCGGGCAAATTGCCGCATGGCGAAAACGGCGTCGATATCGTGATGGAATGCACCGGCTTCTTCCAGTCAGACGAAGCAGCGCGTCCGCACCTTTCCGCTGGCGCCAAGCGCGTGATCATCTCGGCCCCCGCAACGGGCGTTTCGAAGACGATCGTCTATGGCGTCAACCACGACCAGCTGACTGCGGATGACGACATCATCTCCAACGCCAGCTGCACCACCAATTGCCTCTCGCCCGTCGCCAAGGTCCTCAACGACCTGGTCGGGATCGAGCGTGGCTTCATGACCACGATCCACAGCTACACCAATGACCAGCGGATGCTTGACCAGATCCACAAGGATCTGCGCCGTGCACGCGGTGGTGCGCAGAACATGATCCCGACGACGACTGGCGCTGCGCGCGCGGTTGGCCTGGTCCTGCCCGAACTGAAGGGCAAGCTGGACGGTTCATCGGTTCGCGTGCCGACGCCCAATGTCAGCCTGGTCGACCTGGTCTTCACGCCGGGCCGCGAAACCAGCGCCGAAGAACTGAACGCCGCGCTCAAGGCGGCTGCCGAAGGCCCGATGAAGGGTGTGCTCGACTATACCGAACAGCCGCTCGTCAGCAGCGACTTCAACCACCACCCGGCAAGCTCGACGGTCGACAGCCTCGAAACCTCGGTGATGGAAGGCAAGCTTGCGCGCGTGGTGAGCTGGTATGACAATGAGTGGGGCTTCTCCAACCGCATGATCGACACCACCGGCGTGATGGCGAGCTTCCTTTAAGGCCCTTCCTCCCCGCAAGCGGGGAGGGGGACCACCGAAGGTGGTGGAGGGGTACCTGCCACCATTCGGAACATCTGCGAGTGCCCCTCCACCCCGCGCTTCGCGCGCGGTTCCCCTCCCCCGGTGGGGAGGATTGGAGTTCGCAAATGGCTAGTTTCAATACTCTCGACGACCTTGGTGATGTGACAGGCAAGGTCGCATTGGTGCGCGTCGATCTTAACCTTCCGATGAAGGATGGCTCGGCGACCGACGTCACCCGTGTCGAAGCGGTCAAGCCGACCATACTCGAACTGGCCGAGAAGGGCGCCAAGGTCATCCTGCTCGCCCACTTCGGGCGACCGGGCGGCAAGCGCAGCTCGGCGCTTTCGACCAGCTTTGTGCAAGGCGATGTCGAGAAGGTGCTGGGCAAGGAGATCATGTTCATCCCCGAAGTCTCTGGACCAGTTGCCGAGCAGGCAATCGGTATATTGGGGCCGGGCGATATCGGGCTGATGGACAACGTCCGCTTCTGGCCGGGCGAGGAAGCCAACGATCCCGTGTTCGCGAAAGGCATCGCGGCACTGGGCGATTTCTACGTCAACGACGCCTTCTCCGCCGCGCACCGCGCGCATGCTTCAACCGAAGGGCTGGCGCATCTTCTTCCGGCCTATGCGGGCCGTGCGATGGAGAAGGAGCTGACCGCGCTCGACGCTGCGCTCGGCAATCCGGAAACGCCGGTTGCCGCGGTTGTGGGCGGAGCCAAGGTCTCGACCAAGCTCGCGGTGCTCGAAAACCTGGTCGGCAAGGTCCAGCACCTGATTATCGGCGGCGGGATGGCGAACACCTTCCTCGCGGCGAAGGGTGTGGATGTCGGCAAGAGCCTGTGCGAACATGATCTGACCGAAACGGCAAACAAGATCATGGACGAGGCCGACCATGCCGGCTGCACCGTGCATTTGCCCTATGACGTCGTGGTGGCGAAGGAGTTTGCCGCCAATCCGCCGAGCTTGCGGACCTGCAATGTGCATGAGGTTGCAGCGGACGAGATGATTCTCGATGTCGGGCCGCTAGCGGTCGAGGCACTAGGCGACGTGCTCAAGACTTGTCGCACGCTGGTATGGAACGGGCCAATGGGCGCGTTCGAGATCGTGCCTTTTGATGCTGCCACCGTGGCGCTGGCCCGGACGGCGGCCGCGCTGACGCAGGAAGGTTCGCTGGTCTCGGTCGCAGGCGGGGGTGATACCGTGGCGGCATTGGCCCATGCCGGTGTGACCGAAGATGTGACATACATCTCGACTGCGGGCGGTGCCTTTCTTGAATGGATGGAAGGCAAGGAATTGCCCGGCGTAAGCGCTCTGTCGAAATAACCCGTTCCGGCGGTTGCGGTGTGGCTTCGGGGTGGCTAAGGGCGCGCCAATGCATTCGTATGCACGCTCGAGATCAACGACCAGGGAACCACTCATGAATCGCGACCAGATGACCACCAAGATTGCCAATGGTGACGGCTTTATCGCCGCACTTGACCAATCGGGCGGCTCAACCCCCAAGGCGCTTCGCGGATATGGCGTCGGCGACGATGAGTGGAACGGCGATGACGAGATGTTCGCACGCATCCACGAGATGCGCAGCCGCGTAATTACCTCGCCCAGCTTTGGCTGCGGCAAGGTGATCGGCGCGATCCTGTTCGAAAAGACCATGGACGGCGAAGTCGATGGCAAGCCCGCCGCTGATGCACTGAAGGAACGCGGCGTGGTTCCCTTCATCAAGGTCGATCAGGGTCTGGCCGAGGAACAGAATGGCGTGCAGCTGATGAAGCCGCTCGACAAGCTTCCTGCGCTGCTTGAGAAGTCCGTCGCCAAGGGCATGTTCGGAACGAAGATGCGCTCGGTTATCAAATCCGCCAATCCGGCAGGGATCGCGGCCATCGTTGCGCAGCAGTTTGAAGTGGGCAATCAAATCGCAGATGCCGGGCTGATGCCGATGCTCGAGCCCGAATATGACATTACCGCTGCCGATCGCGCCGAGGGCGAAAAGATCCTGCGCGACGAGGTTCTGAAAGGACTTGATGCGCTGCCCGAAGGCCGCCAGGTCATGCTCAAGCTCTCCATTCCGGTCGAACCGGGTCTCTACGATCCGGTGATCGCGCACCCGGCGGTGCTCAAGGTGGTGGCACTTTCAGGCGGATATTCGACGGAGGAGGCCTGTGAGCATCTGGCGAAGAATGCGGGCATGATCGCCAGCTTTAGCCGCGGATTGCTGCAGGATCTGCGCAAGGACCAGAGCGGAGCGGATTTCGATGGTGCTCTTGGCAAGGCGATCGACGCGATCCATGCCGCGTCAGTCGCTGGGTAATCCCGGAATAGCCGGTTAACGGTAGAAGCTATAATCCAGCTGGTATTCAGGCAGCGGCGTCGCTCCGCTTAACCGGGGCTGTGTCGGGCTACCGGTCAATTCAAGCCAGCCATCGGCGACAGGCACGGGCACTCCCATTTCCAGCATCATGTCTCGCCGTTGACCGTCCACGGTGACGACTACGCCGACTACCAGCCGCTCGTCCTGAAAACACAGCTTCGGATCGTTGCAGCGCGTGTCGCGCATTATGCCGTAGGTTACTAGCGAGACATCGTCGCTGAGCTGCGCACGGGCAAACATCGGGACGCTGGCCGATTCCGCGCCGGCGCTGCTCGCGCCCAAAGTAAGTGCTGCGAATGCAAGAATGGGCTTGTGCATGACTGCCTCCGTGGTTTCCGAATCATTACCACAGGGATGGGTGGAGCCGATGCGCCGGTTTTCCTCTGTCCTGATTGGACACAGACCGGGGCGGCGGCAATCTGTAAGCGGCGCTAATCGCCCATAATGTCCGGCGCGAAACTGAAGCGAAAGCGATAGCTTGCGCCGGTCCCATCCGCTCCTGCTGGAGGACCGGCATTGGCTAGCGTTAGCATTCCGCCAAAAATATGCGTCGGCACGTCCAGCTCAAGCAATCGTTCCTGCGATTGCCCGCCTTTTTCGATTTTCGCGCGCAGCACCAATCTGCCAGCCCAGACACAGATGGCGCCGCCGGGGCAGCGGCTGTCTTCTTCCACTGCGAGCGGAGTCACCGAAACGCCGTGGCCGACATCCATGGTCTCGCCAAGCCCGACTGTGCCTGAAGCATCAGGTGTTGGAGCGCTCTCGGAAGCCGAGCTGGATTTTCCGCAAGCTCTGGCCTCTGGCGCGGCGGCGGCAAGCAGCGGGATCGCAGCGAGTGCAACGATCAGTGAAACGGCGGTCTTCATGGCTGAAATGATGGCGGAATCAGGCTGAATGAATGCCGAACGCTTGGCGTCGCCAGCAGGAGCGACTACATGCCCGCCATGCCCGACAGCAATCCAACATGCCAACTCTACCTGATCTCCCCACTTGATGTGAGCGGCGATTTCCCCGCGCGGCTCGAACGCGCGCTTGCGGCAGGCGAGGGGTTGGTGACTGCCTTTCAATTTCGCGTGAAGGACATGGATCAGCATGAAGCGGCGGCGCTGGCTGAGCCGCTGCAGGCCATCTGTGCGGCGCATGAGGTTGGTTTCATCGTCAATGACAATGTTGCGCTGGCCAGGCGACTGAAGGCCGATGGTGTGCATCTGGGCCAGCAGGACGGAAACCCGCGTGAAGCACGTGAGGAGCTAGGCCGTGACGCGCAGATCGGCGTCACCTGCCATGATTCAAGGCATCTGGCGATGGAAGCGGGCGAGGCGGGCGCAGACTATGTCGCCTTCGGTGCGTTTTTCCCTTCCACCACCAAGGAGACGGAACACAGGGCCGAGCTCGATCTTCTCGAATGGTGGTCGCAATTGTTCGAAATCCCCTGTGTCGCGATAAGCGGAATAACGCCTGAGAACTGCGGGCCGCTGGTTGAGGCGGGGGCCGATTTTCTGGCGGTGTCGGGCGCCGTCTGGAATGGCGACGAGGCTGCTGCAATCGAGGCGTTTCGTGCAGCGATCGGGTCTGGACCTTCTGACTAACGACTGCCGCCGGTGCGCACGCAAAGCTGCTTGCCCAGCGAACCGTCGGGCTGGATAATCTGCAGCTCGTTTGGCCCCGTCCGCCGATATTGCGTTCCCTTCAACGGCCCGCGAGTGAAGATAAACTCGTCTCCCTTGAGCAGATAGGTGCCGCGTCCGCCTTCGCTGCGATAGCTGGAGGCATTGGCCAGCCGGAAGCTGGCGCCGGGGACCGGCTCCCACGGCGGGCCCGACGCATCGCCCGGCAATCCGCATTGATATGATCCGTGCGGCATTGTCTTGAGCAGCCCGCCCTTCGCCGCAAGCGGCGCTGTCGTTGCGAGGCCTGCCGTTGTCGCAATAGTAACCAGCGCAGAAAGGATAATAGTCATTTTCATGGTGCAGCGGGTTATCATGGAGATCGCAAGACCGCCAGCCGCCTTGCCGTCAGCCCAAGCCTGAGCTAAGGGCGCGGCGCTAATGGCGGGCGCGTGGTGCCTGCATTCCCCACAAGAAGGTTTAGTTCGATGAAGATCAGCGGTGTCGATATCCGCCCCGGCAATATCCTGGAGTATGAAGGCGGCATCTGGAAAGTCGCCAAGATCCAGCACACCCAGCCAGGCAAGGGCGGGGCCTATATGCAGGTCGAAATGAAAAACCTGCAGGATGGCCGCAAGACAAACGTGCGTTTCCGCAGTGCCGACACGGTTGAGCGCGTACGGCTCGACACGAAGGAATTCCAGTTCCTCTATGAAGACGGCGATATGCTGGTCTTCATGGACCAGGAAAGCTTTGAGCAGATCAGCCTGCCATCGGACCTGCTGGGCGATGCACGACCCTTCCTGCAGGACGGGATGCAGGTCCAGCTTGAGCTGTGGGAGGAAAAGCCCATCAGCGTCGAACTGCCACAACAGGTCGAAGCCGAAATTGTCGAGGCCGATGCGGTGGTTAAGGGACAGACTGCATCGTCGAGCTACAAGCCGGCGGTGCTTGACAATGGCGTGCGTATCATGGTGCCTCCGCATATCGAAAGCGGAACGCGGATCGTGGTCGACGTCTATGAACAGGCCTACGTCGGGAAAGCCGGATAACGGAGCAAATTATGGCGGGTGCATCACATCCTAAACTGGAAGGGATCGACCTCGGGACAAGCTACATCCTGGGCGTGATCTACGATGACGAATCCCTCACGCTTGAGATGGACTTCCACCTGCTTGATAACCATCCGAACTATGAGCAGAGCGACAGTGACGAAGGCTGCTATCGCAAGGGCTTCATCCGCTTTGCCGATATGGACGATCTGCGGCTGAAGAAGGCCAAGGCGGAAGAAGGCAAGGACATCGACTTCAGCGTGATCGACTCCGCCACCATCGAAGGCGACTATGCCTTTATCGAGAGCGGATGGGGTGAGATCGAGCTGACCGCGCAATCGATCCGCATTGCGCTCGACTGACAGGAATTATTGAGAAAATGGCAGTTCTTTCCGGCCTTATCCGCGTGATGGAGCGCGCAGCGCGTAAGGCGGGCGGCCGCTTGCGCCGCGATTTCGGCGAGATCGAACATTTGCAGGTCAGCCGCAAGGGCCCTGCCGATTTCGTCAGCAAGGCCGATATGCGTGCCGAACGCACCTTGTATGACGAGCTCAGTCAGGCCCGGCCAGACTGGGGATTCGTGCTGGAAGAAGCCGGCATCGTCGAGGGCGATCCCACTAAGCCGCGGTGGATCATTGACCCGCTCGACGGGACCAGCAATTTTCTACACGGCATGCCGCACTTCGCGATCTCTATCGCGGTGCAGGAACCCAGGCTGGACGGATCGGGCTGGGGCGATGTGACCGCCGCCTGCATCTACCAGCCGATCACCGACGAGACGTTCTGGGCCGAGAAGTCACGCGGAGCATGGCTGCATGACGCACGTTTGCGCGTCTCCTCCCGCTCGCGCCTCAGCGAAGCGCTGATCGCAACCGGCATTCCCTTCCAGGGTGCGGGTGATCCCGCAGAATGGATGAAGATCTACGGTGCAATCGGGCCTGAAGTGGCCGGAATTCGCCGTTTCGGCGCTGCGTCGCTCGATCTCGCCTGGGTCGCTGCTGGCCGTTTTGACGGTTTCTGGGAAACCGGGCTCAAGGATTGGGACACGGCGGCAGGGTGCTTGCTGATACGGGAAGCCGGAGGTTTCGTAAGCGACTATCGTGGCCGGACGGAACCGATCCATGCGCAACAGGTATTGGCAGCCAATGATTCGCTGCATTCCAAGCTGCATAAATTGCTTGCTGGCGCTTTGAAGGCTTGAAGCAAGCGAGAGGCGCCGCTATCCGCCTCGCTCCCGTAACAGTGCCTCTGTGGCGGAATTGGTAGACGCGCTCGACTCAAAATCGAGTTACTTCGGTAGTGCCGGTTCGACTCCGGCCAGAGGCACCATTTTCCTGCGCTGCGTGAGCGTTTTCTTTTTTGCCTCAAGCGCCGGCTGTTTGAGCGCAGATCGTCGCTGCGGGCGGCCGGTCGGCCTCGCGATCCGCCTTCGGCGGTTCGAAGATCTCGGTTAGCGTCCGGGTAATCCGAGGCACCAAACTCATAAACAGCTTGTAATTTTGCGCGCGCTTTGGGAATCACTGCGCGAGAGATGCTGGCGCTACCTTCCTTCCATGCAATGGCAGCGATGGCGGTTACCGTCGCGATGTTCATCGCCTTTGCGCGTGGGCGCATGTCGGTGGAGATCATTTCGCTGCTGACGATCGCGGTCATCGCGGTCGGCCTCTATTTTTTTCCGCTCGAAGGTCACCAGAAAATTGACGGGCTTGGGATCGCCTTCGGCGGTTTCGGGCATCACGCACTGATCACGATTTGCGCGCTGATGATCCTGGGGAGAGGGCTTGTCGTGACCGGCGCGCTCGATCCCGCGGCACGATTGCTCGAGGGACTGTTCAAGCTGAACCTGCAGCTTGGCTTGCTGGTTTCGTTGCTGATTGCCTTTTCGCTGTCGATGGTGGTCAACAACACGCCTGTGCTCGTGCTGTTAATGCCGATATTCGTATCGCTCGCGGCGCGAGGCGCAATGCCGGCTTCAAAGACGCTGATTCCCTTGAATGCGGCTTCGCTGCTGGGCGGTGTTTCGACCACTATCGGCACCTCCACCAATATTCTGGTCGTTTCGATCGCGGTCGATCTGGGCATGAAGCAGATGAGCGTGTTCCATTTCACGCCGATTGTCCTCACCGCTTCGCTGATCGCGCTGCCCTACCTCTGGCTGGTCATGCCTCGGTTGCTCTCTGACAACAGTGTCACCGATGCGGCCGAAGCTCGCCGCTTCTACACGCGCTTGAGAATTGCCGGCGACAGCTCACTGGTCGGCGAGGAGATTTCGGCCATTCTCACCCGCTTGCCGAAGGGCATTGCGATCGTCGATCAGCCTTCCGGCCCGATCCAGCCCCAGCAACGCCTGCTTATCTCCGGAACGCACGAAGCGCTGGAGGACGCAACGCGGATACTGAAGGGCGAATTGGCCCCGAGCTGGGTGCTCGACCGGATACGGCGCGAATCTTCCAGCAAGGATCTCGACATCCATGTCGTTGAGATGACGGTTACGGCGGATTCCCGGCTTATCAGCCGGACGCTGCCGACATCGGGTATTGCTGACCTGCACGGGGTGGCAGTGCTGGGCATCCATCGGCCCGAACGGCTGTTGGGAGAGAAGGACGAATATAGCGAAGGCGGCGATTTGCGGATCGCAGAAGGCGATGTGCTGCTGGTCATGGGCCTGCCCGAAGAGCTGCAGTCATTTGCCCGTAGCGATAGCCTGCTGATGCTGGAAGGTGCGCGTGAATTGCCACGCCGATCCAAGGCGCTGCTTGCTGGCGCGATTATGGGCGTTTCCGTGTTTACTGCCGCCGTGGGCATCTTCCCGATCGCAATTTCGGCGCTGGCGGGTGCCATCCTGATGTTCGTGACGGGCTGTGTGAAGTTCGATCGCGTGGGCCGTGCGCTTTCGGCAAAGGTGATTGTGCTGGTGGCGGCGAGTATCGCCATAGGTCGGATCATTGACGAGAGCGGAGCGGCCCAATGGCTGGGCGAGGCATTGGGGCTGGGCCTGCAGTATCTTTCGCCGGCAGCAGTGCTCGCGGCAATTATGCTGTTCGTGACCCTGCTTACCAATTTCGCTTCGAATGCCACGGCCGCGACCGTCGGTACGCCGATCGCCTTCAGCATTGCCAAGCAGTTGGGGCTTCCGGCAGAGCCGCTGGTGCTTGCGGTGTTGTTTGGTTGCAACCTTTGTTACGCGACGCCGATTGCCTACCAGACCAACATGCTCATCATGTCCGAGGGCAGCTACGAATTTAAAGACTATATCCGAACGGGATTGCCATTGGTGTTGCTGATGGTGACGACGCTCTCGGTTCTGCTGGTCATGCGCTATGGCATGTAGGGCCGGAGCGGCGCGCCTTCTCACCATGTAGTTTCAACCGCCCGGCGTGTGGACGTTTGGCTTGTATAGCAACGATATATTGAAAGTCCGGAAGTCTGCGCACCGTCAGCTTTGTCACTCAAATCCTGCATCAAGGAACCCAGCATGAAGGCCACGATCAGTAAGTTCGCCATAGCCGCCGCATTGATTTCCCTGGGTTCGGGTCCTGCCTATGCTGACGATCTGAGCAGCGGCGTGGCGGCTGACATGCCTGAACTGATGGAGCTTTACCGCGACCTGCACGCCAACCCTGAACTTAGTTTCCAGGAAGTCGGGACTTCGAAGAAACTGGCCGCGCGTGCGCGGGCGCTTGGCTTCGATGTGACCGAAGGAGTGGGCAAGACCGGTGTGGTCGCCGTGATGCGCAATGGGGAAGGGCCGACTGTTCTGATCCGTGCGGATATGGACGCGCTTCCGGTGGTCGAGCAGACCGGCTTGCCATTTGCATCAAAAGTGGTTGGTGTTCCGGCATCGGGCGTTGAAACGGGAGTCATGCACGCCTGCGGGCACGATACGCATATGGCCGCCTGGGTCGGCACGGCGCAGCAGCTCGCAGAGCGCAAGGACCAATGGCAGGGCACGCTGGTGATGATACTGCAGCCCGCCGAAGAACTGGGCGAGGGTGCCCTGGCAATGCTGGATGACGGGTTGTTCACGCGCTTTCCCAAACCGGATTTTGTCATCGGCTTCCACGACGCAGCGCAGTTTCCTGCCGGTATGATCGGCTATTCGAGTGGCTATGCCCTGGCCAATGTCGACAGCGTCGACATATCCGTGCCGGGCATCGGCGGACACGGGGCCTATCCACACACCGCCAAGGATCCGATCGTGATCGCCAGCGCTATCGTGATGCGGCTGCAGACGCTTGTGAGCCGTGAGAGCAGTCCGCTCGATCCGGCGGTAGTTACGGTGGGCAGCTTTCATGCGGGGGCGAAGCACAACATCATTTCCGACGAAGCCAGGCTGCAACTGACGGTGCGATCCTACAGCGACGCATCGCGCAAACTGCTGCTTGATGGTATCACCCGCATCGCGATAGCCGAAGCGATGGCGGCGGGTATGCCGGAAGACAAGCTGCCGACGGTGACGGTGCAGGAGCCCTATACGCCCTCGACCTACAACACGCCCGCATTCACAGAGCGGATGGCTGCGGAGTTTCGGGAGCGGTTCGGTGATGATCGGGTGATGAAAGTACCCTCGGTTATGGGGGGCGAAGACTTCGGCCAGTTCTATCGTGCGGATCCCGACCACATTCAGTCACTGATATTCTGGGTCGGCGGCGTTCCGCATGACCAGATTGACAAGGCAAAGGCGGGCGAGATTTCCTTGCCGTCGCTGCATTCACCCTTCTGGGCGCCCGATGCGGAAAAGGTGATCGCGACAGGGGCGGAGGCGTTGGCGGGCGCTGCACTATCGCTGATGCCGCGCGCTGGCGGCTGATTTAAGGGGGCGCTGTGGTCCCCGAATTTAGACGGCCGCCGGAGCTTTGGGGGCGCTCCGACGGCCGTCACTCCTCCCCAGGAGCTTGTTGACCGGGTGTCAGCTGCCAGTAGTCAGCTGTAAGTGCCGAGCCGGTGGTGCAGGGCGTTGATCTTGGCGAGTTCCTCGCGATCTTCGGTTGCCTTGGCGTGGCTTTCCAGCGCCCTGCGCAGCAGTTTGAAATCGGCGGTCGAGAGCAGGGCCCTGGCCCGTCCCGGTTCGCGCGGCTTTGTCGTTTCTTCAGTCATGATCATGTTCCTTCCTGATCACGCAGATCCGAACCGGGGCCCGGAGGCTGCCACCTAGGCAGCCTCGAACTGGTTCATCGTGTTTTCCTTGCCGCCAGCCTTGAGGGCTGCTTCGCCGGCAAAGTATTCCTTATGGTCGTCGCCGATGTCGGATCCGGCCATATTCTGGTGCTTCACGCAGGCGATACCCTGGCGGATTTCCTGACGCTGCACGTTCTTAACATAGCCGAGCATGGCCTGTTCGCCGAAATATTCCTTGGCAAGGTTGTCCGTGCTCAGCGCAGCCGTGTGATAGGTCGGCAGCGTGATCAGGTGGTGGAAGATACCGGCACGCTTCGAAGCATCACGCTGGAAGGTACGGATCTTCTCGTCGGCGGCGATCGCCAGATCGGTCGCGTCGTAATCCACGCTCATCAGCTTGGCCCGGTCGTATGCCGAGACATCCACGCCTTCCGCTTCCCAGGCATCATAAATCTGCTGGCGGAAATTGAGCGTCCAGTTGAAGCTGGGCGAGTTGTTGTAAACCAGCTTCGCATTGGGAACGGCTTCGCGGATGCGATCGACCATGCCGGCAATCTGTTCGACATGCGGCTTCTCGGTTTCGATCCACAGCAGGTCCGCACCGTTCTGCAGGGCAGTGATGCAATCCAGCACGCAGCGATCCTCACCCGTACCCGGACGGAACTGGTAGAGGTTGCTGGGCAGACGCTTGGGGCTCAGCAACTTGCCGTCGCGGCTGATGAATACCTGGCCATTGGTGATGTTGGCCGGATCCACTTCGTCGCAATCGAGGAAGGCATTGTACTGGTCGCCCAGATCGCCGGGCTCCGTGGTGAAAGCGATCTGCTTCGTCAGACCGGCGCCGAGCGAGTCGGTCCGGGCGACGATGATGCCGTCTTCCACGCCGAGTTCGAGGAAGGCGTGGCGGATCGCACGGATCTTCTGCAGGAAGTCCTCATGCGGAACAGTCACCTTGCCGTCCTGGTGGCCGCACTGCTTCTCGTCGGACACCTGGTTCTCGATCTGCAGCGCGCAGGCACCGGCTTCGATCATCTTCTTGGCGAGCAGGTAAGTCGCTTCAGCGTTGCCGAAACCGGCATCGATGTCGGCGATGATCGGAACGACATGCGTTTCGTAGTTGTCGATCGCGTTCTCTAGACGCCTGGTTTCGACCTCGTCGCCACGCTCGCGCGCTGCGTCGAGTTCGCGGAACATCATGCCCAACTCACGAGAGTCAGCTTGACGCAGGAAGGTGTAGAGTTCCTCGATCAGCGCAGGAACCGACGTCTTCTCATGCATCGACTGGTCGGGCAGCGGGCCGAACTCGCTCCGCAACGCAGCGATCATCCACCCGGAGAGATAGAGGTAACGCTGCTTGGTCGAGCCGAAGTGTTTCTTGATGGAAATCATCTTCTGCTGCGCGATGAATCCGTGCCAGCAGCCCAGCGACTGGGTGTAGTTGGCCGGATCGGCATCATAGGCATCCATATCGGCGCGCATGATTTTCGCGGTGTACTTTGCGATATCGAGGCCCGTCGGGAAACGATTCTGGATCGTCATACGGGCTGCGCTTTCAGGATCGATGGAAGCCCAGCTCTGGCCATTGCCTTCAATGGTCTTGCGGAACTCTTTGATCTTGGCCTGATAGGTCACTGTACTTCTCCATGATTGGGTGGGGAGGTGCCCCTTGCCCATGGAAAATGCCGACCTTGAGTGCGATTGGACAGAAAAACTTACAAACTTTGTTGTCTTTTTGAGCGTAATTGGCGATTATGCTCTGTGAAGATGTAAATATATTTACAAATGGGGAAGGCAATATCCATGTCTGACGGTTCGATTTTTGCCGGTCCGGCATTGCGCCGCCTGCGCAAGCGCGAAGGGATGACACAGGCTGCGATGGCTGCATCGCTGGGTATTTCTCCGAGTTACCTCAACCTGATAGAACGCAATCAGCGCCCATTGTCCGCACGCGTGTTGGTCCAGGTGATCGAGCATTTCGACTTCGATCCACGAGCGCTGCGAGAAGACGAATCGATCGGCGGGGTCGATGGACTTGCGCGACGCTTCGCGGATGAACGCTTTTCGGACCTTGGAATCGATCGCGACGAAGTAAGCGAGTTTCTGGCGACAACACCGCAGGCGGCCGCTGCATTCGCCCGGCTTTATGACCGCAGTGGCCCGGAATCGGTGGGTATGGCTGGAGACGCACTGGTCGAATCGCGCCGCGAAATCGAGCGGTGGCGCAACCATTTTGCCGACCTCGACCATGCGGCAGAGGAACTGGCGGACGAAATGCGCCTCTCTCGCGAAGATCTAAGCGCAGCGCTGACGGACCGATTGCGCGAGAGGCACCAGCTCTCGGTCCGGATCCTGCCGCTCGACGTGATGCCCGGAGCTGTGCGCCGCCTCGATCTGCATGCGCGCCAGTTGCAGCTTTCCGAGATGCTCGACCGATCCTCGCGCAATTTTCACATCGCCCTGCAGATCGCTCAGCTCGAGCAGCGCGAGGCGATCGACAATCTTGTTGCCGGTGCGCAATTGGTCGATCAGTCAGCGCGCCAGCTCTTCGAACGGCACCTGACCGGATATGTCGCTGCAGCCCTACTGATGCCCTATGGCCGCTTCCTGCGTGCCTGTGAGCAGACTGGATATGACCTGACGATCCTGCAGCGCCGCTTCGGGACGAGTTATGAGCAGGTCGCGCATCGTCTCACTACGCTGCAACGCGTCGGACAACGGGGCCTGCCATTCTTCATGGCTCGGGTCGATCGAGCGGGGCAATTCTCCAAGCGTTTTTCGGGCGCGAGCGGTGCGACATTGCTCGAAAGTGAAGCGAGTTGTCCGCTCTGGATTGTGCATGAGGCGTTTGAGCGGCGCGGCGAGTTATGCGTTCAGTCGATCAAGGTTGATGGCGTCGACGCCGGACCGGCGCATTGGCTGACCATGGCGCGCACGGTGGAGGCGAGCGGTGCGGTCGGTGAAGCGCGCTTTGCTATCGTTCTGGGAATCGAGGCGCGACTGGCGGGCGATCTGGCAATCGCCAAGGACGTTCGGCTCAATGAGGAAGCAGCTCAGCCCATCGGAATGGGATGCTCGCGCTGCCACATCGAGGGGTGTCGCCAGCGTTCATTGCCGCCGCGGGGCGTACCACTCGAGATCGACCGGATCACGCGGGGCCTGACGCCTTTCGAGTTCAGGCCGCTTGCCGAGCGGCCTTAACGCTTGGAAGTAACCCTCGCTTAATCGTCAAAAACGGGAAATTCCCGAGGCTTGTGGTGCTACTGTAAAGTTTACCGACATTTCATCTCTCGCGCGTAAGGCTCGGCTGAATTGATAGCTGACAAATGCGGGACCGATGATCCGTCTATTCAAACACTACATTCCCCATGCCGTTATCCTGCTCGGCCTGCTGGACTTTGG
>NZ_JBNKWF010000027.1:0-42104 GCF_050299635.1 Altererythrobacter sp. | reverse complement strand
TATGTCGCTTTTCACGACGCGATGAGCGCTAGTCAGGAAACAGAAGAACTGACGGAAATCGGCAGCTTCACCTTCGCCGGAGGGTGGGGCGCGGCCGAAAAGCTCCTTGCGCGAGAACAACCTCCGACGGCAATCTTTGCAGCCAATGACGAGATGGCCGCTGGTGTCGTTGCGGCAGCATTCAATTGCGGCATTGGTGTACCCAATGGCCTTTCGGTGGCTGGATTCGACGATTCTCCCTACGCACGCCTTACGCCTGTGCCGCTCACATCGGTCAACCAGCCTATTGCCGATATGGTCGAAGCCACAATTGCTATGCTTATCGGGGAAAAGGGGCCTTCCGGAGTCGGAGACCAATTGCGATTGCCATGCAAAGTGATCGAGCGCAGTTCAACCAGGCCCTTTGCACGGTCCTAGAGGAAAACAGTCTGGTCCAGATTAGGCAAATGCACCCGAATGACGGGTAAGGGCTGAGGGAAGGATGCTCTCTGCCATGCGTAGAGCAGCCAGTGTCCTACTCGTCCTTTCCCGAATGTCACCCAAATGCGGCATTCAGACGATTCTTCTGCATGGCTCGGCCCGGTCGTGACAAACTGTTGGCCCACCTGCAGATTCGGCATTCTTTTCATGGTGAAGGCTGTAGGGTTTCCTGGTTCGCACACATTCATTTCAACCACGTCGTAGGCCGTGCATACGGCCTCCGGCATGACGCATAGCCTGGAAACGGTCGAGAATACCTATTCATGAACCAAGCACTTACCATCGAGGCAGAAAAGGATTCGCCCAAGACCATGACGATCGACGATCTTAAGACGCCCTGCCTCATCCTTGATGCCGACCGGATGGAGAGAAACATCGCCCGTTTGCGCGGCAGGCTCGATAAGTTCGGTGTGACGCTGCGTCCCCATCTGAAGACTGCCAAGTCGATCGAAGTGGCGCAAAAGGTGATGTCTTCGCCGCAAGGGCCGGCCACCGTATCGACACTTCGCGAAGCGGAGTTCTTCGCGTCGGCGGGTGTGAACGACCTGATTTACGCCGTCGGTATCGTACCCTGGAAGCTTGCCAAGGTCATCGAATTGCGGCGCGGCGGATGCGATCTTGCGGTTGTGCTGGACACGGTCGAGCAGGCAGAGGCGGTTACGGCCGCTTCGGTCGAGGCGGGGATCGCCATTCCGGCCCTGATCGAGATCGACTGCGACGGTCACCGCTCCGGCGTGTTGCCGCACGATACGAAGCGCCTCGTCGACATTGCGGCCGCATTGACCAAAGGTGGGGAACTTCGCGGCGTCCTTACCCATGCGGGCGGGAGCTATACTGCGCAAGGGACCGAGGCGCTCCAGCGCTGCGCCGAAGAGGAACGTCTGGCCGTGGTCGATGCCGCCACAACCTTGCGCGATGCCGGCCATGCCTGTCCGGTTGTCAGCGTCGGTTCCACACCCACGGCCCATAACGCCACCAATCTCGACGGCGTGACGGAAGTGCGCGCTGGGGTCTTCGTCTTTTTCGACCTCGTCATGGCAGGCATTGGCATCTGCCAAATAGACGACATCGCGCTTTCCGTGCTGGGGACGGTCATTGGCCACCAGGAAGAAAAGGGATGGATCCTGATCGACGCTGGCTGGATGGCCATGTCGCGCGACCGGGGCACGGCCAAGCAGGCAGTCGATCAAGGTTATGGCATCGTCTGCGACAGCACCGGCAAACCGTTCGCCGACATTATCCTGGCCGATGCGAACCAGGAGCACGGGATTATCGCGGTTCGCCCAGGTTCCGATGCAACGCTCCCCTATCTCAAGATCGGCGACCGGGTACGCATTTTGCCCAATCACGCCTGTGCCACGGGGGCACAACATCAGTCCTATCATGTCGTCCGCGGCAACGATGACCTTGTCGAAGGTGAATGGCCCCGATTTGGAGGTTGGTGATGACTATGAAGCCCACACCTGTTTCCACTGACAAGGCCCCCGCGCCCGGCGGTGCCTATTCGCAGGCCGTCCGTGTCGGTGAAACGCTCTATATTTCGGGACAGCTTCCGATACGCCCGAACGGTGCCCCGCTTGAAGACATGAGCTTCGATTCGCAGGCGCGTCAGGCCATGGAGAACCTGCTCGGCATATTGGAAGCTGCTGGCGGTTCGCCCGAGTACTTACACCGGGTTACCGCCTATATCGTCGGGGTTGCGAACTGGCCTGAATTCAACCGCGTTTACGGTGATATGCTCGGAGATGTGCGGCCTGCCCGGAGCGTGGTGCCGGTGCCTGAACTGCATTATGGCTATCTCGTCGAAGTCGACGCCATCGCGACGGTGCCAAGCGAGGACTGACTTAGCCCGACTTTGCACTGACGGAATTTACTGCTCTCCACCGCGCCAAATTTGACACAATCCGCCAGATTCGACGCAAACTCACCCGCCATATCGACCTGTCCTGAGTCAACATCGCTGAGTCTGGCGATAACTGGAATGGATGCGGATCATGGCAAGTGTTGGAACATTCACGGCAGTGCCGACCGATTTTCCGGCGCCTAGTCGTCCTGACGCTAAAGCCAAGGCGCGTCTGGCCAATATCGACGCGCTGCGCGGCTTCGTCATGGTTCTCATGCTGCTGGACCATCTGCGTGAGACCTGGTTCGTAAACTATGTCGTCAGCGATCCGATCGACGCGGCAACTGTGCTGCCTGCCATTGGCTTCGCGCGCTTTGCCGTCAGTTTCTGTGCACCTATCTTCGTCGCCCTGACTGGGCTCGGCGTCTATCTGTTCAGCATCAACCATACGGTCGAGGAAACGTCGTCATACCTGCTGAAGCGCGGGCTTCTGCTTGTAGTGATTGAACTGGCCTATCTTTCTCCGCTGTATTGGGGGATCGTGCCGCAGCCGACTTTGTGGCTGCAGGTGATCTGGGCCATCGGATTATGCATGATCGCGCTTGCGGGCCTGATGCGGCTGCCGCGGCCGGCTCTGATCGCATTCGGGCTTGTCATCCTGTGTTTCCACAATCTGCTCGACCCGGTGCGGCTGACGCCCGACAATCCCTTGTTCCCGCTTTGGGCAATCCTGTATCAGCGCGATGTCATCGAACTGCCGTTCGGGTTCCTCGCCAAGACCACCTATCCCCTCCTGCCGTGGCTGGGAGTCATTGCGTTAGGGTATGCCATCGGAAACTGGTTCCGTCCGGAGTTCGCGCCGGAAAAGCGCAATCGCAACCTGCTTGTGCTCGGCTTCGGAATGATTGCCGCATTCGTCCTGCTGCGGATGCTCAACGTGTATGGCGACAAGCCCTGGTACATGACAGAAGGAGATTCCGTGCGCAGCGTCATCAGCTTTATCTCGATGACGAAGTATCCGCCGTCGCTTCTCTTCCTCCTGCCCACGCTGGGCGGTGGTGCTCTGCTGTTGGTATTGTTTGAGAAGATCAACGATTCAAAGCTGATCGCTTCTCTGGCGGTATTCGGCGCGGCACCGATGTTCTTCTATCTGCTGCACCTCACCGTTCTGCGCATCCTCTACCACAGTGCGCTCGCGATCTACGGTCCGAACAATGGCAGCGCATACATGTTCGACAACTATCACTGGGTCCTGTTGTGGTATCCCATCATGCTGGTGATCCTCTATTTTCCGACCGTTTGGTACGCGCGCCTGAAGCGCCGCCGCCGCGATATTGCATGGCTCAAGTATTTCTGACGGTGGAGTGCGCCACCGAGTGCACGAAGCGCGGCAAGGGCACACCCGCGATACCGGATCAACGCAATTTCATCCCCTGCCCCTGAAGGAGATTTCCGTGACCACGATTACCGACTGCCCGACATTCATCGATCTCAAGACACTTGCCGATGCCGCAACGCCGGCAGGGGACGATCCTTTCGGGCACGATGCGCGCGAGTTGGACATCGGCGCCGGACCTTGCACGGTCAAGGCGATCGCCCTGGCAGCCGGTAGCGGCGCATCGGAAGCGCTCGATGGAGATACCTTTGTGCTGGTGACGAAAGGCGCGGTGCAATTGACAGGGTCCAACGGCGCGGTCGACCTTGCCGCCGGCGAAAGTGCGGTGATCGCGCGCGGCACTCCGTTTTCCTGGCGTGCCCAAAAGCCCGCCACACTGATCGGCATGTCATATCCGCTGGGCGAAGGCGGACAGGCACGGATCGTCAAGATCGACAACAATGCGTCCCTCAACCCGTCCAATCCGCCGGCGGACGAGGTTCTGATCAGCGAAAAGCCGTCCTGCCGATCGAACAACCACTTCTCCTCAGAAGACGGCCAGTTCAGCTGTGGGGTCTGGGATTCAACCCCTTACACGCGCAAGCCGATCTTCTTCCATCACACAGAGCTGATGCATCTTCTGGCTGGCGAAGTGACGTTCACCGACGCGGTTGGCACCACCGCTACCTTTTCGAAGGGCGATACCCTCATCATCGAGCAGGGCGCTGAATGCTCGTGGGACAGCCGCGTGAACGTGGCCAAGATCTATTCGACGTTCAAGCCAGCGGCCTGAGCCGCACCAGCCTGGTTTCATTCCGGCAGAGGCGCTAGCCGCCTCTACCGGTAGTATTCAAAGTCCTCCGATTTCCAGCGGGGAGCCGTCGACCAGGCGTGACAGGCGGAACGGCGTGGGGTCCACGCATGGGTCGGCGTTGACCAGTAATTCGGCCGCCAGTCGGCCGATGCCCGGACCCATGCCGAAACCGTGGCCAGAACAGCCTGCGGCGAGCACGAGCCCGTCGACCTGATCGACTTTCGAAATGACAGGGACAGCGTCGGGAGAGCAATCCACCAGCGCGCCCCATGCGCCGACTATCTCGATGTCGGAAAATTGCGGAAAGTTTTGGCCAACATTGGCCAGGATCTTGCGAACGAGCCATTGCTGAGGTGCGGGATCCAGAACGCGGGTCCGCTCGAAGATCGTTTCGTCGTTCCTGAGCAACGAAAGCAGCGATTCCGGCCCTGAAACGAAAGAGCGACCCACTGCCAGCCTGACATTCTTCAGGCGGCGTACGAACTGTGGCAGGAATTCGCGTGCATAGCGAATGCCCTGCGGCGTGATGTCGATGGTCGCCTTGCCGCTGATAGCCATTGTGTAGCTTCCATCGAGGCGGCGCGTCATCGCGAAATCAGGAGAATAGAGGCAGCCTCCGACATCGGTGGTGGGCTTCGTGCGCAAGGCCGTCTGACGCACGCCTGCCTGCGGGAAGCTGATTCCGTGCGGACGAAGGAAGCGAGAAGCCCAGGCACCAGCCGCGCATAAGACGGCGTCCGCCCTGATCAGGCCTTTCTCGGTGTGCACACCGACAACTCGGCCGTTCGCAATGTCGAGCGCGCGCGCGGCGCATCCCTGGTGGATTGTCGCGCCGTGCGCACGCGCTCCCAGCGCGATCGCGGGGGCGGCTATCGCGGGTTCTGCCTTGCCGTCGTTTGGGGAAGAAACGCCTCCGATCCACTTGCGGGACCCTTCGGGAATATGCTGCGCGATTTCCGCAGCACCAAGGATACGCGTATCTACTCCGTTTTCGAGACCGAACGGCTGCCAGGCAGCCCATTCAGCCATCTGCGCCTCATTGTCTGTGGCGTAGAACAGGCCGCACCGGCGAAAGCCCACATCCTGCTCAAGCTCCTTGGAAAATTCGTCCCACAGGCGCATGGCCACCGACGACAGGGGCAATTCGCGTCGATCACGGTTCTGCTGGCGGCACCAGCCCCAGTTGCGGCTGGACTGCTCACACGCAATGTGGCCCTTTTCGACCAGGGCCACCGACTTCCCCTGCTTCGCCAGGAAATAGGCTGCTGTTACACCGATGATCCCGCCACCGACGATAACCACATCGGCGGCATCGGGCAGACGCTCATCACTGGGAATGCGTTCGACGTAGGGTGACAATTCCTCTGGCCCCTTGATCCTGAAGCGATCTGATATGGCAGATCTTCCATGAACCGCTCGGCACATGATGTCGAAGATCCGTTGATTTCAGCCAGTTTCGATCAGTTCGAAGCCAATATTCGATTGTCATGCGGTTCGGTCTCACGCGAGGAGTGCGCTCTCTCCGCCTTCTGTCGCGACCTGCTCCGGGGTTTTTGCTCGCGACTTGAAAATCGCCGCCATTCGGCGCCGGGCCGGCACATTCGTTGATGGTGATGACGGATCTCAATCACAGCCATCAGTGGCAACTGCGACTTCTCAAGGAAATGCCAAGTCCGAGCCGCAATACAAAATTTCCTGCCGCGCAATGGCACCGATTTAACGAATATGGCGAGCGATAATCTCCAGACTGGCAAATGTGAGCGACCCAGCCCACGGCAAGGGGAATTCATAAGGTTTCACAGCGAAACGATCTCGTACTTCTTGCAGTCCACTAAACAAGAGAGGCACCATCCAGTCTGCAAACGAGACGTTATCTGCGCAAGTCAGGCTGGACGGAACCCGCCATTCACACCCGCCTGACGCCGCGACGAACGGGATCGGCGCTATTGATCAAGGTGAGATGACACAGTCCAGGGACAAGCGCACGTTCCGCGATGAAGAGGGAGTTGGCCGCGATGGTCGCAAGTAATGAGCCAGGAGAACCCGGGGATGTGGCGCTCTCGGTGCGCAATCTCACGGTGGACCTGCCGAAAGGTATGGAACGACCGCATGCGGTCGAGAATATTTCCTTCGACCTGGAGCGCGGCGAGATTCTGTGCATCATCGGAGAATCGGGTTCGGGGAAATCGGTCACGGCGAATGCAATCATGGGTCTCCTGCCCAAGGTGATCCGCATCTCTTCGGGCACCATTGAGCTCGATGGCATGACCGTCACGGGAATGTCACCGGACAAGCTTCGCGACCTGCGCGGACGGGTTGTGTCAATGATCTTTCAGGACCCGCTATCCGCCCTTAACCCCCTCATGACCGTCGGCGCGCAGATCCAGGAGGTCATGGCCGCGCACGGCGTGGGGACACCTCAATCCCGTAGCGAAAGGGCTCTTGCTCTCCTGTCCGAGGTCGGGTTGCCGGACCCGGAGTTGATGCTTCACCAATATCCATTCCGCCTGTCGGGTGGCCAGCGGCAGCGCGTCATGATCGCGATGGCGCTGGCGCTGGAGCCGACGATCCTGATCGCGGACGAGCCGACGACTGCGCTCGACGTCACCACGCAGGCGCAGATACTGGAGCTCATTCGCGACATTCAGCGACGCAAGGGAATGAGCGTCATGTTCATCACCCATGATTTCGGTGTGGTGGCCGAAATCGCCGATAGCGTCATCGTGATGGAGAAGGGCCATCTGGTCGAGCAGGGCGATGCCCAGCAGGTGCTCAACTCGCCCAGTCATCCCTGCACCCGGCGCCTTATCGCCGCTGTTCCGCATCTGACAGGACAAGATCGCCAGGCTCTGGAAGTGGCCGACAAAACGCCGATCCTGAAGATCGAAGGTCTGATGAAGACATACCGCACCGAGGGCGGCATGTTCCAGAAGGCGCGGGTCGTTACCGCCGTCAACGATGTCTCGTTCGATCTCGCGCCCGGGCAGACGCTGGGCGTTGTCGGCGAAAGCGGTTCCGGTAAATCGTCGCTGGGCCGGGTCCTCATCAAGCTGCTGGACAATGACGGTGGGGAAATTCTGTTCGAGGGTCGCGATATAGCAGGCCTGTCCGAGGCTGAGTTCCGACCGTTGCGACCGCAGGTCCAGATGATTTTTCAGGATCCGTTCGCGTCACTCAATCCGCGTGCCACGATCGGCCATAGCCTGACAGTCGGCCCTGTTGCGCACGGGATGTCCCACGAGGATGCGCGCAGGGACGCGATGGCTCTGTTGGAACATGTCGGGCTCGATGCCGGTGCCTTCGATCGCTATCCGCATGAATTTTCTGGTGGTCAGCGACAGCGTGTCGGTATTGCGCGTGCGCTGATGTTCAAACCGAAGCTGCTGATCGCAGACGAAGCCGTATCGGCTCTCGACGTGTCGATCCAGGCGCAGATATTGAGACTGCTCGACCAGATTCAGCGAGAAACCGGCGTATCGATGATCTTCATCACGCATGACCTGCGCGTCGCCAGCCAGGTCTGCGATGAAATCGCAGTGATGCAAAAAGGGCGGATCGTGGAGTGCGGCCCGCCGTCGCAAATCTTTCTCAATCCGCAGTCGGCCTACACGCGTGAACTGGTGGCCGCGATTCCCGGAAAGGATGCGGGGCAGGACGCGGCAGAAACGAAGGCAATGCAATGACCGAAGCTACCGATTCGAAGCGACGTTATCTGCGTCGCGAAGTTCTGGCGGCATTGGCGATCGGCGGAGGCGGACTTATCGCCTATAATTTGCTGGGCAAGCCGGAGCAGAACGCGGACCAGGCCGTTGGCCAAGCGGCAGGGTCTTCCGCCGATGGCCTCGACAATGTCGTCGTCGGGCTTTCACAGGAACCGACCGTTTTCAATCCGCTGATGGTTCACAGCGAGCCGGACGACGGCGTGCTCTTCTCGATGTTCGACGCCCTCGTCCGAATGGATCCCGATGGCGTCGTGCAGCCGAACCTGGCAATCGAGGTGCCCAGCCTCGAAAACGGCGGCATTTCCGAAGACGGGCTCAACTGGCGCATTCGCCTTCGCGACGATGTGCATTGGCATGATGGCACTCCGTTCACGGCGGAAGACGTCAAATTCACGCTTGAACTCATCACCAATCCCGATTTCCGCGCCTGGCGCACGGCTGGCCATACGCTCGTTCGCGACATTGTCGTGGTCTCGCCGACCGAGCTGACATGGAAGATGGAAGAACCCTTCGCACCCTATCTGTCCTTCCTGACTGAAACTTTCATCGTTCCAAAGCACCTGCTTGTGGACGAGGCAGATCCCAATAACGCCGCATTCAACCAAGTGCCTGTCGGAACCGGAGCGTTCAAATGGGGCAACCGGGTTCCCGGTGACCATCTGGAATTGGTCGCAAATCCCGATTACTTTGGCGAAGGGCCGTATATCGACCGGCTGATCTTCAAATATATTCCAGACGTCACCGTGCTTTATACCCAATTCAAGAGCGGTAGCGTCGATCTGGTCGGTCAGGTTTATATCAGCCCCGATAATTACGAGGAGGCACGCAAGCTGCCTGGCAAGGTGGTCGAGCCGGTTCTCGCCTCCTCGGTCGAATCGTTCTACCTCAACCTTGGCCGACCGCAGTTCAAGGAACTGGCCGTTCGCCAGGCACTCTATGCAGCGCTGGATCGCGAAGCGATAATCGGAGCGCTGTATCACGGTGTGCCGGAGGTGACCGAAACCTTCATGCCGCAGCAGTCATATTTCTATAATCCTGACCTGCCGAAACAGAAGTTTGATTTGCAGGAGGCGCGGCGGATTCTCGACGAGGCAGGCTGGGTGCCTGGCGACGACGGCATTCGCATAAAGAACAGGGTGCGTCTGTCGTTCGAAAATTCGACGACATCTGGCGATCACCTGCGCGAAATGGTGCAGCAATATTTACAGCAGACTTTCCGCGAGATCGGCGCGGAAATGACCATCGCCAACCTCCCGCCTGCAGTCATGTGGGGGGATTTCTGGTCCCGTTCGCGCTTCGATTCGGTGATCGTGGGAAGCACCTATGTGATTGGTGCAGATCCGGATGTGACCAACCGCCTGCACAGCAAGTCGATAGTCGTTCAGGGCGGCAGCGGTTCCAACAACGCCCAATACAAGAACAAAGAGGTCGATGCCTTGCTGGAAGAAGGCACCCGGACCTTCGACCCTGAAGAGCGCCGTGCAATCTATAATCGTGTGCAGGAAATCGTGCGCCACGACCTGCCGTTGCTGCCGATGTTTCAATACAGGAATGTCTTCGGACGAAGTGCCGACATCAAGGGCTTCGAGCCCAATAGCAACACGCGCACGGAATCCTGGAATGCGGCAAGCTGGTACCTGGCCGACGGCCGGAAGAAACCGGAGGGCGCCCGGGAGGCGTCCCGAAGTCCGCACGCGGATTCGCGATCAAGCGCGAAGGAGGGATGAATGCTGCGTTTCCTGCTTAACCGGATCACTCAGATTCTCATCCTTCTGACGATCGTCTCGCTCATCGGGTTCTTCATCCTCAACCTCATTCCCGGGGGGCCACTGGCGCAATACGCGCTCGATCCGGGGATGACCCAGGACGACATGGAGCGGCTGAAGGAACAGCTGGGCCTCAATCGGCCGATCTGGGTGCAATATCTGGACTGGGCCTGGCGGCTCCTGCAAGGTGACTGGGGGCACTCGTTCCGAGACGGCGCGTCGGTACTGGATGTGATCGGGCGGCACATATTCGCCACCCTTCTGCTGATGGGTTCGTCGACCGCTATCGCCATAGCGGTGGGCACCTGGGTCGGCATTCGCGGGGCGACGCACCGCTATTCCGCCTTCGATCACGTGGCGACGGTCGGTGCCATGGTCGCGCTTTCCATTCCGACCTTCTGGTTCGGGTTGGTCGGCATCTACATATTCTCGCTGCAACTGGGCTGGCTGCCCGCCGGCAACATGTACACGATCGGCGATGAATCGGTTTTCGATTACCTGCACCACCTCATCATGCCGAGCATCGTTCTGGCACTGGTGCATATCGCGATCTGGAGCCGTTACATGCGGACCGCGACGCTCGATGTCATCAATCAGGATTTCGTGAAGACGGCCCGGGCCAAGGGTCTGAGTGAACGCCGGATATTGATGAAGCACGTTGTCGGAAACGCGCTCCTGCCGATGATTACACTGGCCGGCATGCAGCTTCCCTCGCTCCTGACTGGCGCTCTCGTCACTGAAACCGTGTTCACCTGGCCCGGGATGGGGCGCCTGTTTCTGGATAGTATCAGTTACGGCGATTACCCGGTCGTGATGGGGCTACTGATGTTCTCGGCCATCCTCGTCATCTTCGGCAATCTTATCGCGGATATTGCCGTCGCCATCGTCGATCCCCGCATCCGCCTGAGCTGAGCGACAAAGCCCATGCCTGAAAGGAGGCAGCCCAAATGACCGCTGTTGCAGCAAATCCGGGAACGGGCCGTTGGTGGCAAAGCCGGACCGTGCGCCGATTCGCGAACCATCGCCTGGCGTTGCTTGGCTTCACGATGATCGCCTTGTTGACACTGGCGTGCTTCGTTGGTCCCTACTTCCTGCCCCATGACCCGCTTTATATCGATCTGGGTGTGCGTTTTGTCCCGCCGATGGTAGACGATTTCTACTTCGGGACCGATCCCTTGGGTCGCGATATCGCGTCGCGCCTTCTCATGGCAGGCAGCGTGTCCCTGCTTGTTGCCTTTTCCGCAATGCTGATGTCGATAGTGATCGGAACGCTTGTCGGCGTGATTGCCGGCTATCGTGGTGGTTTGCTTGGTGCGGTTTTGATGCGGACTGTCGACGGTTTCCTGGCGTTCCCGTCGATCTTCCTGCTGCTCGCGCTGGCGGCGGCCCTGAAGCCGTCACCGGCCATGGTTACCGTCATTATCGCAATAACTGGCTGGATGGAGGTGGCGCGTATCGTTGAAGCGGAGGTCCGCTCCTTGCGTGAGCGTGAATTTGTGCAGGCAGGCCGGATGTTGGGACTGGGCGGAGCGCACATCATGTTCCGCGAGATCCTGCCGAATGCGATGGGGCCGATCATCGTGGCCGCCACGCTGACAGTCGCACGCGCGATCCTGATGGAAGCCTATATCAGCTTCCTTGGCTATGGCATTCAACCGCCGCTGCCCAGTTGGGGTAACATGCTCGGCGGTGCGCAGCAGTATTTGGCGACGGCGCCGTGGCTCGCCATCATTCCGGGGATAGCGATCACCATTGCGGTGACCAGTTTCAACTTTGTGGGCGATGGGCTGCGCGATGCACTCGACGTTCGGGACGATCGCGTCTGATTTCGGCAGCGTAGGCACCGTGCCCTCCGCTATTCGCAAACATGCTTTTGAATTATCAGGTGATTTATGAACAGTCCCACTCCCATTTCCGGCGGTTCCGCGACTGCGACTAGCGACGTCGTGCCACTGACCGGTGAACATTTGCCGCAGGCATTGGCTTTGTCGAAGGCGCTCGACTGGCCTTACCGGATTGAGGATTGGGAAATAGCTCTCGAACTGGGTCATGGCTTCGCGGCCGAAAAGGACGGCGAACTGGTCGGGACGGCACTTTGGTGGCCCTACAAGCCGGATTACGCCTCCGTGGGCATGATCATTGTGGCGGACAAGGCTCAACGGCAGGGCATCGGAGCCCGCCTAATGGATGCGCTGCTGGCCGATGCCGAAGGGCGCACGATGATCCTGAATTCGACAGTGGAAGGCGAGGCGCTCTATACCCGTTTGGGCTTCGAGCCCTACGACATCGTGCACCAGCATCAGGCCATCCTGGCAGAGGCGCCAGCGATCGATATTTCCGTGCCTCTGCGTGCCGCTACCCCACAGGACCGGGATTCGCTTATGGCTGTCGACCGCGTGGGTTCGGGGATGGGCCGGGAAAAGCTTGTCGACGCGCTGATCCAGGGCGGCGAAACGTTGGTGGTCGCGCGCGATGAGGCCATTTCTGGATATGCTATCGCGCGCCGGTGGGGCCGCGGCGTTGTGGTTGGGCCCGTAATCGCGCGCGATACCACCGATGCAAAGGCACTGATCGCGGTACTTGCGGCGCGCCACGTCGGAACCTTCGTGCGGATCGACGTAACGGAAAGCTGCGGGCTCAGCCCTTGGCTGGAAACGCTCGGATTACCACATGTCGGCCGCGTGGTTTCGATGTCACGCGGAGAGCCTCCCCGCAAGGATCCGCGAACGACGCTTTATGCCCTTTCCAACCAGTCATTGGGTTGAACCGCGCGCGCCATCGCTGAATGGGGCCCGGGCACGGCCTGAGGCGCGGCGCTATGCCGGGCCGAACAGGCTGTCAATCGGATAGGCTTCCCGAACGATTGGGGAATCGAGAACTATATAGCTGAAGTATTTTATGATTCCCGCGTCGCTTTCGAGCAAACCTTCGATGATGCGCTGATAATGGCTGACGCTACGGGCGACGACCTTCAGAAAGTAGTCATATCCGCCGCTCACGTGGTGGCATTCCACAATCTCTGGGACATTCCGTGCCTGGGCCAGAAACCGGTTCAGATCGGTGTTGCGATGATCCGCCAGTGTTATCTCGGTGAATACCATGAGATAATCGCCCAGTTTCTCCAATGCGATGCGCGCACCATAGGATTTGATAAAGCCTTCCTCTTCAAGGCGCTTCAGTCGGCTCAGGCAGGGGCTGGGAGAAAGGCCGATCGCGTTTGCCAATCCGACGTTTGTGACACGACCATGCTCTTGAAGATAAGCCAGAATTTTGAAATCCAGTCTATCCACCTGTTGTCCCCCGGCTGACGTTTGATAGCGACGAGCGATTGTCCGCCTATTCTAGAACGGATCGAGTGGTTAAATCTGCCGTCCAAATGGCAACGCACCTGGTAGAATGACCTCAGCAGCCTGCCGAAGAGCAGATTTTGCCGCATTGCCAAATTTATCGTAATCTTGCATCTGAACCTCACCGGTCATGCCAGGTCCGCAGGAGAAAGCGATCACAATGAAGCTCGACCGGATCGATCTCAAGATAATTCGCAGG
Source organism: Altererythrobacter sp. (assembly GCF_050299635.1). NCBI lineage: Bacteria > Pseudomonadati > Pseudomonadota > Alphaproteobacteria > Sphingomonadales > Erythrobacteraceae > Altererythrobacter > Altererythrobacter sp. The sequence continues at coordinate 28,558 of NZ_JBNKWF010000027.1, read as the reverse complement.
CTTCAAAATGAAGGGCGCATCAGCAACGTCCAACTTGCGGACGCAGTCGGCCTGTCAGCCAGCCCCTGCCTGTCACGGGTCAAGCGGTTGGAAGCCGCGGGTATCATCATTCGATACGAGACTCAGTTCGATCTGGCGAAGTTAGGGAACTTCGTGACCGCTTACGTCCAGGTCAGACTAAAGAGCCATCGTCGGGAAGATGCGCAGCGATTTGAGAAGGCTGTCGCTCGTATCAGCGAGGTTGTCGAATTCTACATGGTGAACGGGCAGTTCGACTATCTGATGAAGATCGTAGCGATCGGCTATGATGGGCCGGCGCGCATCCTTGAGGAGATGTGGCAAGCCGATCTTGGCATCCAGAGCTACTCGGTGTTGGTCGTGTCGAGCACACCCATCAGTCAGCAAACCCTGCCTCTCGGCGATTGATCTACTGCGGAGTGGTCTGATCTGCCGAGTATTGGTCAAAAATGGGAGGAAGTTCTCCGGATTCCCCCATCGTCGGGTGAAATGTCGGTTTTGGCGCGACTAGTTTCGACCATGGTTCAAGACAGCAAAGGTGAAGAGGTCGATGTTTAGACCCAAATATATCAGCTTCGACTGCTATGGTACGATGATCAACTTCATCATGGGTCCCACGGCTCGCGAAATTTTCGCTGACCGTGTCGCCCCTGAGAAGATGGACGATTTTCTCGATTCCTTCCGCGGTTATCGCCTGGACGAGTGCCTGGGTGCCTGGAAGCCATATTACGACGTCGTCGCTAATTCGGTCGAACGTACTTGTCTCAAGCATTCCGTATCTTTCGAAGAGGCCGATGTTCGTGCGATTTACGGCGCGATTCCGACGTGGCAGCCTCATTCCGACGTTCCCGATCCGCTCGGACGGGTCGCCGAGCATTTCCCTCTGGTGATCCTTTCCAACAGCATGGTGGATCTGATCCCGCACAGCGCCCGGAATATCGGCGTCCCCTTCCACGCGGTGCTCACGGCCGAGGAAGCTGGCGCATACAAGCCGCTGATGCGCCCGTTCGAATTTATGTTCGACACGCTCGGTTGCGGGCCGGAAGATATGATGCATGTATCCTCGAGTCCGCGTTACGACCTGATGACCGCCAGCGACCTTGGCTTCGGAGCAAAGATCATGGTGAATCGCGGGCACGAGCCGCCAATGGATGATTACGGCATCAAGGTGATCAGCGACTTCAGCGAACTTCCGGGGCTGCTCGGATTGTAAGCCGCCGACAGACACGGTAGACCGCATTTCATCGTAGTCGAGCATGGACATGGTTTTCTATGACAAAGTCCGTGAAGCTGGATGCGATCGATTTGCGGATCATGACCGTTCTGGAAAATAACGGCAGGATCACCAATTCGGCGCTTGCAGAGGCAGTGGGCTTGTCACCAAGCCCCTGTCTCACCCGCGTCGATCGCCTTGAGGCAGCCGGATTTATCACCGGTTATGGCGCCCGTGTTGATCTGGACGCGATTTGCGAATTAGTGACGGCATTTGTCGAGATCACTCTCCACGACCGTCGCATGGGGACTGTGTCGAGGTTCGAGCAGAAACTAAAATCGATCGATGAGATTTCCGAATGTGCAAGGGTTGCCGGTGACTGCGACTATATTCTGAAGGTCGTAACTCGGTCAGTTGCCCACTATCGTGAAACGATCATGAAAATCGTTGAGGAAAGCGGACTGGTCGATCGTTATTTCAGCTATTTCGTCGTGCGGGAATTCGAACTGGAACGGCGCAGCTTTCTGGATCTGGTTGAACTTTCGGATTGAATCTTCGGCAAATGCTCCGGCTGCCTTTGAGCAACGGTTGATAAGAACTGCCGCGACGGTGATTTCGGCATATTTTTCGGCGGCAATCCGTCCAGAGGTCACCTGAAGGCTCACCACAGTAGTCCGGCAATGGACGGCTGGTGCAGCCGCCTTTTTGCGGAATGGTAATCATCAGGCAACGACATGCTACTCGACCCTACACTCACTACCCGCCCACCTCTGGTGACAGTTCAGCAAGCAGAGGCGTTGGCGCTGCACCATTTTGGCAAGGCTCTGCAGGCGCATGAGCTGAGTGGCGAACGCGATCGCAATTTCAGAATGGTCGGCCCCGACGGCGACCAGTATCTCCTCAAGATTGCGAACCCCGCCGAGGCGGCAGAGATTGTCGATCTTCAGACCGGCGTTCTTAATCACATCAAGAGTAGGGCGCCCGATTTCCCGGTGCAGCATCCTGTCGCTACACTCAATGGCTCCTACCATACATCGATCGTGCTCGATGACGGTCGTTCGTCAACTCTGCGGATGTTGACATATTTGCCGGGATTGCCGCTCGTCCAATCGCCACGGACGAGAAAGCAGCGGCAGGCCTTGGGGCGTTGCCTAGCACAGCTTGATAAGGCTCTCGAAGGGTTTTCCCACCCGGCGGCGAAGCATGACTTAATGTGGAATGTCTCGGCGGCCCATCGGCTGAAAGGCATGTTCGAGTCCATCCCGGATCTCTCACGCCGAAGCCTGATCCAGCGCTTCATGGACGAATATGAAGCAAACACTCTTCCTCAACTGGAGGCGATGAGGGAGCAGGTGATCCATAACGACTTCAATCTGGGCAACGTAATGGTTAACCCCGACCAGACCGATGAAGTCGCGGCGGTCATTGATTTCGGCGATGCGATTTGTGGCCCGCTTGTGGGCGAAATCGCGACTGCAGCCGCCTATCAGCTTGCCGATGCCGACGACCCTCTCCTGTACGCCGCGGAAATGATTGGTGCCTATAATGAGGTGTTGCCGCTGGAGCCGGCGGAACGGGCCGTCCTGCTAGACCTGGTGGCCGCCCGATTGGTCATCACCGTTCTGATCACCGCCTGGCGTGCCGCCCGCTATCCGGAAAATCGTACCTACATCATGCGGAACAACGGGCTGGCATGGGCTGGTCTCGAACATATCGACGGCCTTTCGCGCGATGAGGCGCACCGTCAGTTGCTGCAATTCTGTCTGAATGGAGACGATCAATGAGCGTAGTGGACGTGTCTTCCGTTAACGCCTTCATCCCGGGCGAGGTTGAACTGGAAGAAAGCCAGTTGCGCCTGATTGAACAGCGCGACCGGCTCCTCGGCCCGGCCTACCGCCTGATGTATCAAAAGCCGCTGCATTTCGTTCGTGGCGATGGCGTGTGGCTCTATGATCCGGACGGGCGTGCCTATCTCGACACATACAACAATGTCGTTTCGCTCGGCCATTGCCATCCCGACGTGGTCGAGGCGATCACCAGGCAGGTTGCCACTCTGTGCACCAACACGCGTTACCTGCACGAGACGATCCTGGAACTCGCCGAAAGCCTGCTTTCCACCGTCGAGAGCAGTGACCTCACACACATGATGCTGACCGGTTCGGGCAGCGAAGCCAACGATCTCGCCTATCGCATCGCCAAGGTGCGGACAGGCGGGACCGGCGTGATCATTACCGAAACCGCCTATCACGGGATAACCGATGCCGTTTCGAAATTCTCGCCGACATTGGGCGAGGGCGTTCCTCTCGGCGAGCATGTCCGCTGTGTCCGGGCTCCTGCCGCCTATCGCTATGGGCCGAACACGGCCGAGCGCTTCCAGAGCGATGTCGAGGCGGCGATCGCCGATCTGAAGCGGCATGGCATTCAGCCGGCAATGTTGATAGTCGACACTCTGTTCACAAGTGACGGCATCCTGCCTGAGGAACCGGGCTTTCTGAAAGGCGCGGCCGGGGCCATTCGCAAGGCGGGCGGCCTGTTCGTCGCCGACGAGGTCCAGCCTGGGTTCGGACGGACCGGAGAAACCATGTGGGGCTTTCAGCGTCATGGCGTCGATCCCGATATCGTGACGCTTGGCAAGCCGATGGGTAACGGCCAGCCGATCGCCGGTCTACTGACCCGCCATGACGTGGTCGAGGAGTTCGGCAGAAGCTCTCGCTATTTCAATACCTTTGCCGGTAACGCGGTGTCTTGCGCTGCCGCCGCAGCGGTACTGAAGGTCATCAAGCGCGACCGGATAATGGGCAATTCGCGCGATGTAGGGGCCTATCTCCTGGGCAAGATCGAGGGGCTTCGCGAAAGGCATGAATGCCTCGGCAATGTACGCGGCGCAGGCCTCTTCGTCGGCGCGGATATTGTTACCGATCGCGAAACCCAGGCCAGCGACCGGGCTCGTACAACAAGAGTTGTGAATGCCATGCGAGAAAACGGTGTGCTGATCAGCGCCTGCGGAGAAGATCACAATATTCTGAAGATCCGTCCGCCGCTGATTTTCAGCAAGGAAAATGTCGATCTGTTCGTCAATGTTCTCGACAATGCCCTCGGTACCTCAAACGTCTAGGACGGCTTTGCACTCACAGAAGCAGGTGCGGCTATGGGTCGATGATTCGTGTCGTCCAATTGTGGTATCAGACGATTCTTCCAAATCCAGTAACCTCGCCATAATATAGTGTCGTCCAGTTCGAGCATTCGGCATTCATGATATCTTGAAGAGCGCACAGTTGGTGCATCGATCACGCCAACTGGAGTCTCTCTATGTTTCGCAATGCCAAGCCCATTCGTTCGGCCCTGAGCGGTCTGGCGGCTATCGCCGTGGCTGCCACCGCCATCCCCGCCCAGGCGCATAGCATCTGGTTTGCCCAGCGGGCGAAACAGATGGCGCTGGTCTACGGCGTCGGAGCCGATGATCTCGATATGGTTTCCCGTATGGACAAGCTGATAGCGGTCGATGGGTTCGATGCCGAAGGCATGCCGGTCGAGACCAGCCTGCGAGTTGCCGGGATTGTCCCAGTTGTTGACAGCGCAGAGCCTCTGGCCGTCGCCGCCGCTGCCGTGGACTATGGCATGTGGACCAAGGATGCGACGGGTCGCTGGCACAATACTGGCAAAGACGAAGTCGAAGGAGAGATCGAACTTTCCGAACACAACTTCAAATATGCCGTCCATATGTATTCGCTCGATGCCAAGGTGCCGATGATCGAGAGTCATGCACTGCAAGTCGTGCCCGTCGGCCCGATTCCGGAGGACAAGGGCGCGCCCTTGACGGTCAAGGCACTTTACAAGGGCAAGCCGGTTTCGGGCGCCCAGATCCTCACTGACTATGTCACTGATCCCGACCAGATTCCGGCGCTGACGTCGGAAGACGGGACGGCCACAATCCGTATACGGAACCAGGGCCTCAACGTAGTTGTGGGAATTTTGGTCACCGACAGCGACAACCCGGAAAAATACGACCGGATGGAGCAGCGTGCAACGCTCTCCTTCGTGCTGGCGCATCTGCCTGAATAAGCTTGTCGCAAGGACATAATCTCATGAAAAAGCACATTCTCTTTGCCGCATTCGCGATCTCGCTTGGCATGTCCGCACCGGCTATTGCCCATGGCAGCATGGAACCTTCGCATGGCGGGGTTGTCCAGATGTCGGGCGAAATCCTGGTGGAGCTTGTCAAGACATCCAAGGGCCTGGACGTCTATATCACCGAAGAAGATGAGCCGTTGAATCCGGCTGATTTTGACGCCCAGCTGATCGTCACTCCGCCCTCCGGACAAAAGTCCACCACAGCCCTGAAACCAGCCGGCGGCAACCGCCTCACCGCAGCGGGCCTTCGCCCTGGCGGCGGCACCAAGGTCGTTGTCGTGCTTGTGAACAAGAGCAACAGCGCGAAGACATTTGCGACGTTCCGCTACACGTAAGGAAGGGGCGATGACGGTGCCTTTCCTCAATCGCCGTCCGGGCTGGGGAAGCGACATTGTCCGGGGCACCATCGCCTTCGCAGCGGCGCTGGTCTGCCTTTTTCTGGCCGGCGCCGCCCGGGCGCACGGCGTGGAAGAAGGCGACCAGGCCTTCATCGAGGGGACGAGCGGGATCAACATCGTCCCCTATATGTATCTTGGTGCCAAGCACATGGTCACGGGATACGATCATCTGCTGTTCCTGGCCGGGGTTGTCTTCTTCCTTTACAGGATGAAGGACGTCGGCATCTACGTCACGCTGTTTGCGATCGGCCACAGCACGACGCTTCTGGTCGGCACAATCTTCGATATCCGGGCCAATCCCTATATCGTCGATGCGATCATAGGGCTTTCGGTCGCCTACAAGGCATTCGACAATCTCGACGGTTTTACAACCGTGTTCGGCAAACGACCGGATCCCAAAGTGGCGGTCCTCGTCTTCGGCCTGTTCCACGGATTTGGTCTGGCCACCAAACTCCAGGACCTGACGCTTTCGCAAGACGGCCTGGTGCCCAATCTCCTGGCCTTCAACGTCGGAGTCGAACTGGGGCAGTTCATGGCACTTGCGATCATCCTCATCTTGATGAACCTGTGGCGCTTTTCTCCAAGTTTCCAGCGCAGTGCACTGGTAGCCAATGCGGCGTTGATGTGCGCGGGCTTCGTCCTCGTCGGTTTTCAGATGATCGGCTATTTCACCGCTCAGGGAGCATGAGATGAACGAACAGTCCAAACTCCCGCCAACCGCACACGCATCGCCGGCGGCGCTGGCGAAGGCCTCGCTGGGAGCAGTCACGGTTGCAGCTGCTGTAGTGACGCTCTTCGTCCTGCCTGCCGAAACCGGTATCGATCCGACTGGCGTTGGTGGCGCGATTGGCCTTGCGGGCATGAGCGCTGGAGAAGCCAAAGCCGCGACCGTAGCGCCGCCATCATCGCATTCGGCTACTCCGACGCAGGAAACGATCGAGGCGAGGGTGCCCTGGCGCGAAGATGAAGAAACGATCGAACTTGCCCCGCACAGCGGGATCGAGGTCAAATCGCATATGACCAAGGGCGACAGTTTCGTTTTCAAGTGGGAATCATCGGGAGGCCCGGTAAAGGTCGACATGCACGGCGAGCCGCCCAATGCAGCTGATGACGAGTTCACCAGTTACTGGGTCGCAAAACAATCAGAGGGTCAAGCCGGCACTTTCGTGGCACCGTTCGATGGCAATCACGGCTGGTATTGGCGCAACAAGGGCGACACGCCGGTCACGGTCAAGCTGCAGATGTCGGGATACTATCCCGATCTCTATCGCCCCTGAAGCAGCTGGCGAAACAGTAAGTCAGGCATGACAAGCATCGCACAGCCAACGGATCGCAAGATTTCGGTACCGCCGCCCTCGGTTGACCCCCGTTGCGAAAGCACGGACGCGCTGAATCGCCATTGATGCCTTGCGCGGCCCTGAAGCAAAGGCGCTGCGATATCCGGTGGTTCAAAAACTTCAGAATCTTGCGAGGGGACTCGCCTGTTTGCCGCTAGCTCGCCGGGGTCAGATTGCGAAGTCCAAACCATGTCCATTTGACGCAACACCGCCCTCAACGCGCTGCAGCATTTTGCGCGGGAACAGTCATCAATTCGTCATTTTCGACTGCACCAGGGGACAAGTTCGAACGATCCTACGCACTCGGCCGCATAGTCTCGGCATTGGCAGAAGAAGTTGCAGGTCGATCCAAAGCAATAGAAATCCTGCTTTGACACAAATGCAACCCGACCAATGCAGGGCAAGTTCAACTCATTGAGGGGTCATGACATGACGACTATGAAGTCCGCAATTACCGCCACGCTACTCGCCGGAACGGCAACGATGGCATTTCCCACATTTGCCGTTGCGCAAGACGATCCGGGGCTTGATGATGGCAATGTCATCACCGTCACCGGTCTGCGCCAGCAGTATCGCGGCGATGTCCCTTTGTCCGAAGTGCCACAAACAGTTCAGACGCTCGACGGCGAGCTGCTCGAAGAACTGAACATCACACGCCTCGATACAGCGCTGGATCTTGCTAGCGGTATCGCACGTCAGAACAACTTCGGCGGGTTGTGGGACGCTTTTGCGATCCGCGGTTTTGCCGGCGACGAAAACTTCCCGAGTGGCTTCCTCGTCAACGGGTTCAATGGCGGACGCGGTTATGGCGGCCCGCGCGATGCATCCAATATCGATCGCATCGAAGTGCTCAAAGGCCCGAATGGCGCGGTCTTCGGGCGGGGTGAGCCGGGCGGTACTGTCAATATCATCACCAAGAAGGCCGACCTGTCCGAGACGTTTGGAAGCTTCTCTCTCTCTGGCGGCAGTTTCGACACCTATCGCGTGGCCGGCGACTACAATCTGGTGCTAAGCGATCAGCTTGCAATCCGCGTCAATGGCGCAGCACAGGATGCCGGCTCGTTCCGCGATACGATCGAATCCGACAAGATCGTCGCGTCACCTTCTATTCTGTTCGCGCCGACCGATCAGACCAAGATCAGCTACGAGATGGAATTTGTGGACAACAACGTCCCGTTCGATCGCGGCATCGTCGCAGTCGACGGTGAGCTTGGCGTGATCCCGATCTCTCGTTTCCTTGGTGAACCAGGTGATGGGCCGATCGAGGTCGATGTGCTTGGCCATCAGCTCCAGGTCCAGCAGGAATTGTCGGGCGACTGGTTCATTCTGTTTGGCGCGGGTTACCGCGACACGAGCTTTACAGGATTTTCGAGCGATGCCGAACTTTCCGGTTTTCGCCAGACGTTGGAAGAAACGGGGAACATACTTGTTCGCCAGCGCCGTTTCCGCGACTACAACACGACCAATACGGTCTTCCGTGGCGAGATTTCCGGCAAACTCTACACGGGCGCCTTGACGCATCACGTTCTTGTCGGTGCCGACTGGGACCGGTTCAAGATTGACCTGCTGCAAACGCGTTATCGCTGGAACCAGGGCTATAACGTCGGCGATCCGATCCTGCCCGGCATGTATGCCATAGACATCTTTAACCCGGTCTACGGCCAGGTTGTCGTGCCAAACACAACGCTCACCAACTCGCTTGAGGTACAGAAGTCCTGGGGCATCTATTTCCAGGATCAGATCGACTTGGGTGAGCGGCTCAAGTTGCGCGTCGGTGGTAGATTCGATCACTTCAACCAACGCATCACTCAGCGTCCGAGCGGCGACGTGACCGTAGTGACCAAGGAGCGCTTCAGTCCCACCGTTGGTGCGCTTTACGAAATCACCGACTCGATCAGTCTCTATGCCGCCTATGGCACTGGTTTCCGCCCCAACAGCGGTACCGATGTAGACAAGGATCCGTTCGCTCCGGAAACAAGCAAGTCCTATGAGGCGGGCATACGTTTTATTTCCGTGGACGAATCGATCAACGCTACTGTTGCTGCCTACCACATGACCAAGTCGAATATCCTTACGTCGGACCTCATAAACCAGGGTTTCAGCGCGGCGGCTGGTTCAGCGAAGAGCCAGGGTATCGAGGCGGATATCTCCGCGATGCTGCCGGGTGGTTTCACCATCTTTGCGAATTACGCCTATACCGATGCAGCGTGGACCACTGCCGGATCGGACAAAGACTTCGGTCTCGCGATCGAAAAGGGTGATCCGCTGATCAACATTCCAAAGCATCAGGCAAATCTGCTGGTGACCAAGGAGTTTGAGCTTGCTTCGGCGGGTATCGTCACGATCGGTGCCGGTGTCAATCATACCAGCAAGCGGTTGGGTGAAACTGGCTTCGATTTCTTCCTCCCGAGTTACACCTTGGTCCGCGCGCTTATGAGCTACCAGCCGAGTGACAACGTCAAATTGAGCTTTGACGTTACCAACCTGCTCGATGAAGAATACTATTCGGCATCGTACCACAGATACTGGGTCGCACCCGGCGCGCCGCGCGCCTGGACCGCACGAGTAGATTTCTACTTCTGACCGGTCTCTTCGATGAGCCGCTGGTCCTGCCCCTCCCGGACCAGCGGCTTTTCATGTACTGACTGATATTCATGGCGAAACCCAAGAGCCTTCTGAGATACCATCGCTGGCTCGCTCTGGCATTCGCGCCTTTTCTGCTGGTGCAGGCGACAACGGGCGCCGCGCTACTCTTTCGCGAACCGCTGACCCGATTGCTCGCTCCCGCCTCGGCGAGTGCTGGCGGGGCGGTCCCGGTCTCACTCATTTCCCGTTCCGCACATGAGGCATGGCCCGATATGCGCGTGACGCGAATCTTCATGCCGCCGGACGAAACGTCTCTTGCGCTTGCTCGTCTCGAGGGGGCCGACCGAACGGTCCGCTATGCCGCAATCGATCCCGGCACCGGGGCAGTCTTGCGCAAGGGAGCGATCTGGGCCTTCCCCATGGAAGCGGTCCTCCATATCCACTACCAGCTGAATGCCGGGAATACCGGACTCCTGATTGTGAGCCTGAACGGGTTTGTCCTTGTCCTGATCGCTACCACCGGCGTTTGGCAATGGTGGCCGGGGCCTGGCCGCATCGGCAAGACTCTCGCCGCAACGCCTCGCCTTCCCAAACGGATGCGTCTGCGCGGATGGCACCGCAGTGTAGGTGCCGTCGTCTGCTTGGTTCTGGGGACGAGCGGGATGACCGGCATCCTGCTTTCTGCGCCCGATTTATCCTTCTCGCAAGCTGTGCAAGTGGCGCCACCGTCGCCCCTGACCTTGACCGATCCGCAAATCGACAGCGCCATTGCAATTGCGCGCGAGGCCTATCCTGATGCACAAGTGCGAGACATACGCTTTGGCCCGGATGGCAATCTCGCCGTAAACTTGCGCGCGCCGCGTGGCGGAGTACGCGCGGTCGATGTCGTGCGGATATCGGGCCGCGACGGGCAGGTTCTGGCGAACGTGCCCTACGAACAGAGCGAAGAGCTCTGGCAAACCGTAATGCCTATTCATACGGGCGACATCAGCGAGCCGCTCGGGCGCTACCTCATGCTCGCCGCTGCCGCTACCTTGTTGTTCCTCGTCGTCAGCGGCCCGCTGACCTGGCTGCGCGCCCGCAAGAAAGGCAAACCTTCCCGATGACCGCGATACTTCATGTCGGCGATCCCGAACGCGGCAAACACTGGAAGGCTGTCTTCGCGCGCGATATGCCGGATATAACATTTCTGACGGAGGATGATCCTCGCGAGGGGCATGACATTCGTTACCTGATTGCCTGGGTGCTGAACGAAGAACTGATCGCGGATCTGCCGCATCTTGAGATCCTGTTCAGTATCGGTGCAGGTGTCGATCAACTCGACCTGTCGCGGGTGCCGGATCATGTCCGGGTCGTGCGCATGATCGAAAGCGGGATCACGACCACCATGGCCGAATACATCACCATGGCAACGCTCGCCGCTCATCGTGAGATGCCGCATTACATTGCCGCCCAGCGCGAGGGGCGCTGGGCTCCGCGCGATGTATTGCTGTGTTCGGAACGTTCCGTCGGCGTAATGGGCCTGGGCGAACTTGGCCGTGCCGCGATAGAGCGCTTGCGGCCCTTGGGCTTCACATTGAACGGATGGAGTCGGAGCGGTCGCGACATTGAAGGCGTCAACAATTATTCCGGCGAAGATGGTCTCTCCAGGTTTCTGTCTGCGAGCAATATCGTAATCTGCCTTCTGCCATTGACCGAGCAGACACGCGGCATTCTGTGTCGCGATCTATTCGCAAAGATGCAGAGGGGCGCCACACTGATCAACGCCGCCCGTGGCGGACACCTGATTCAGGATGATCTGATCGAGGCACTGGACAGCGGGCAATTGGCCCAGGCCTTTCTCGATGTGAGCGATCCGGAACCTCTCCCGTCGGGCCATCCAATTTATCACCATCCTGCCATTTTCCTCACGCCGCACGTCGCGGGTGTGACGCGCAAGGAAACCGCAGTGCATTCCGTGATCGCGAACTTGCGGCGCGAAATGGCCGCCGAACCGCTCGAAGGAGAAATCGATCGCGAGCGGGGGTACTAGACGAAGCTGACCATGAAAATGACCGCTCATATCTCCACCCCACCTGCGAACGAAACTTCATTTCGTTTTCGGACGGAAACCGGCACCTCCTGCCATGGCTGAGGCATTAGAGCATCTGATCACACGACAAGGCATGCGGTATCTGCACGCCGGACATGCATGGAGAAATGCTCTTGGCTACGAGAGTTGAGATCGGAGTCGAACTGCGCGACATGGTCGAGCCCGACCTTCCTGCAGCGATCGAGCTGTCACAGGAATATTCATGGCCCCATCGCCAGGAAGACTGGGAACTGTTCTGTGAGCTTGGCGAGGGCATCGTCGCCGTACGTGATTGCAAGGTCGTCGGCACGATCCTGGCGTGGCGCATGGCGGAGAATTACGCGATGGTCGGCATGGTGCTCGTGGCGACCAAGATGCAAGGCCATGGCATTGGTCACCAGTTGATGGACGCGATGCTCGACCGACTTAAGGGGCGCAACATTATCCTGAATGCGACACCGGAAAGCATGCCGTTTTATTCCAAGCTTGGCTTCGTTCCGACCGGTGTCGTACGCCAGCATCAAGGCACTGCACCTGCCGTTCCGCTGAGCGAACTCAATCTGGGCGAACGGCTGCGTCCTATGGGCAATGCCGATGTGGCCTTGCCCGCGATGTACAGCACGGCGATGAGTATGGATCGCACGAAAGTGTTCAACGCCATGTCGCGCGATGCAAAGACGGTCGTGTTGTCTCGCGATCACGAACCGGCGGGTTTTGCCATGTTGCGTCGTTTCGGCCGTGGCGGGTTCATCGGCCCCATCGTCGCGCCCGATATTGATGGAGCGAAGCTGCTGGTTTCGCACTGTTTTGGTACGCGCGTCGGGCGTTTCTGCCGCGTCGACGCGGTCGAGGGACTGGGCCTGTCACGCTGGCTTGAGGCCCTGGGCCTGCCCTGCGTCGCGACAGTCACAACAATGGTTAAAGGGACGCCCCCACCGGTCGCCGAGGGGCCTCGCGTTTTTGCTCTAGCTACACAGGCATTCGGCTAATGGTTGAACTTTCCGATCCTTCGCTGCTGCGCCAGGCTGCTCTGATCAACGGGCAATGGCTGCCGCCCGATTCCAATTCGATCGAGGTGGACAATCCCGCCGACGGCAGTGTCGTCGGTCGCGTTCCTGCCTGCGGTGCGGCAGAAACCAAGGCCGCCATCGATGCGGCCAAGGCAAGCTGGGGCAGCTGGCGTGCGATGACCGCCAACGAACGCTGTGCGCTGGTCGAACGCTGGCATGCGCTGGTGCTGGAGAATCTCGACGATCTGGCCCGGATCCTGACAGCGGAGCAGGGCAAGCCGATGGCCGAGGCGCTGGGCGAAATGCGTTATGCCGCCAGCTTCATCAAATGGTTTGCCGAGGAAGGCCGCCGCGTTGGCGAGCGTAACATCGCCTCGCCCGAACGCGATCGGCGGATCATCGTGATGGTAGAGCCGGTCGGCGTCTCTGCCGCGATCACGCCCTGGAATTTTCCCGCAGCGATGATCACGCGCAAATGCGCCCCGGCGCTTGCCGCGGGCTGCCCGGTAGTCGTGAAACCATCCGAAATGACGCCGTTCACAGCTTTGGCGCTGGGCGATCTCGCGCTGCGAGCCGGTATTCCACATGGGGTCTTCCACATCGTTACCGGAATGCCGCAGGATATCGGGGCAACGATCACGGCGAGCCCTGACGTGCGCAAACTGTCGTTCACCGGTTCCACCCGGGTCGGTTCGCTGCTGATGCGGCAATGTGCCGATACGGTCAAAAGGCTCAGCCTGGAGCTGGGCGGCAATGCCCCGCTGATTGTTTTCGAGGATGCCGATCTCGAACTCGCCGTAAAGGCGGCGATGGCCAGCAAGTTTCGCAATGCGGGCCAGACTTGCGTCTGCGCGAACAGGCTGCTGGTCCATTCGGCGATCCACGATGCGTTTGCTGAACGGCTGTGCGCGGAGGTGGCGAAACTCCATGTCGCACCCGGCATGGAAGAAGGCTCGACCATCGGGCCGCTTATCAACGATGCGGCGGTGGCCAAGGTTTCGGCCCATGTCGAGGATGCCTTGAACCGGGGCGGACAGATCCTTGGTGAGGGCGGTGGCCGCAATGACGGGCGGTTCGTGCGTCCCGTCGTCCTGGCGAATGCGAATGTGGAAATGCAACTGGCTAGCGAAGAAACCTTTGGTCCCGTTGCTCCGCTGTTCCGGTTCGAAAGCGAGGCGGAGGCGATCGCCATGGCCAACGACACGCCCTTTGGGCTGGCCAGCTATTTCTACACCAATGATGTCTCGCGCGCCTTCCGCGTCGCGGAACAGCTCGAAACCGGCATGGTCGCGCTCAACACCGGATCGATCGCGATGGAAATGGCCCCGTTCGGCGGGATCAAGCAATCTGGCATCGGCCGCGAAGGCGGCACGCATGGCATCGAGGAATATCTGGAAACCAAGGCCTTCCACGTCGGCGGCCTCTCGTTCTGAAAGACAACATGAACAAGCGCCGTCATTACAAGATCGCCTGTATCGCCGGAGACGGGATCGGCAAGGAAGTCATGCCCGAAGGCGTGCGAGCGCTGGAGCAATCGGCATCCGCATTCGGTTTTACACTCGATCTGCAATGGCATGATTTCGCCAGTTGCGACTACTACGCCCAGCATGGGCAGATGATGCCGGATGACTGGAAGTCGCAGATCGGCGATGTCGATGCGATCTTCTTCGGCGCGGTCGGTTGGCCGGATATCGTGCCCGATCATATCTCGCTGTGGCAATCGCTGCTGCAATTCCGGCGCGAATACGATCAGTATGTGAATCTGCGGCCGGTGCGCCTGATGCCGGGCGTGCCGTGTCCGCTGGCAGGGCGCGGTCCGGGCGATATCGATTTCTGGGTGGTGCGCGAAAACACCGAAGGCGAATACAGTTCGGTCGGCGGGCACATGTTCGCCGGCACAGACCGTGAGGTCGTGATCCAGGAAACCGTGATGACGCGGCACGGCGTGGACAGGGTTCTGCGGTTCGCATTCGATTTGGCGATGCAGCGCGAACGTCGCCACGTTACCAGCGCGACAAAATCCAACGGCATTGCGATCACCATGCCGTTCTGGGATGGCCGGGTCGAGGCGATCGGCGCGGATTATCCCGATGTCACGCATGACAAGTATCACATCGACATCCTGACCGCACAATTCGTGCTGAATCCTCAGCGGTTCGATGTCGTCGTCGCTTCCAACCTGTTCGGCGATATCCTGTCCGATCTCGGTCCCGCCTGCGCGGGCACGATCGGGGTCGCTCCGTCCGGGAATATCAACCCGGATCGCACGCACCCATCATTGTTCGAGCCGGTTCACGGTTCGGCGCCTGACATCGCGGGCAAGGGCATCGCCAATCCGATCGGCCAGATCTGGTCGGCGTCGATGATGCTCGAACACCTTGGCGAGAAGGCGGCGGCGGATGCGATCATGACGGCGATAGAAGACACGCTTGCCACTCCGGCCGGGCGTACTGGCGACCTGCAGGGGAAGGCCGATACCGTAACCTGTGGCAAGGCGATCGCCGCCGCGATCGGTTGAATCCGGCTGCGCTTGACCACGCTCAATACTTCCTGCGGACTCTTTCGAACGCAGGAATGGTCACGATGCGTGTGCGGTAGATTGGCCTTGGCCGGCATAAAATGCTGCACGCTTGCTGCTAACGGTCGACCACCAGCCCAAAAGAGGCAGAACTTCGGCGAATGACTCCGCAATCGTGTCGCTAGGATCGAGCTATGGAGAATACTGACATGGCTGGATTGCATAGTTCGATGGATCCGATGGCAAACCGTTCACTTACGGAAATGGACCGCGCGCATCTGATCCATCCGGTGACCTCATTCCGCGGCCACGAAGCGCATGGCGTGCGG
Source organism: Altererythrobacter sp. (assembly GCF_050299635.1). Taxonomy (NCBI): domain Bacteria; kingdom Pseudomonadati; phylum Pseudomonadota; class Alphaproteobacteria; order Sphingomonadales; family Erythrobacteraceae; genus Altererythrobacter; species Altererythrobacter sp. The sequence continues at coordinate 12,947 of NZ_JBNKWF010000027.1, read as the reverse complement.
GTGCTGTCCAGTGGTAGGGGCATGTGGTTGACCGATTCCGACGGGCGTGAGGTTCTCGACGCCTTTGCCGGATTGTGGTGCGTCAACGCTGGGTATGGGCAGGAAAGCATCGTTGAGGCCGCGACGGAGCAGATGCGCACCTTGCCCTATGCGACCAGCTATTTCCATTACGGATGCGAAGCGGCGATCCGGCTGGCCGACAAGCTCACCGATCTGGCGCCTTCCGGCCTCGATCACGTCTATTTCACACTGGGTGGATCCGACGCGGTCGACAGCGCGATCCGGTATATCACGCATTATTTCAATGCGATCGGTCAGCCGGACAAGAAGCAGTTCATAGCGCTGGAATGGGGTTATCACGGGTCAAGCTCGACCGGCGCGGGCATGACTGCACTGCCAGCGTTTCACCGCGGGTTCGACCTGCCGCGCCCCTGGCAGCACTATATTGCCTCACCCTATCCTTATCGCCACGAGAATGGAGATGACGACGAAGCGGTCATCGCGTCCACGGTCAGCGCGCTGGAAGCGAAAGTCGCCGAGCTCGGTGCCGACAAGGTGGCCGCCTTCTTCTGCGAACCGATCCAGGGATCGGGCGGTGTCATCGTGCCACCAGTCGGTTGGCTCAAGGCCATTCGCGATGCCTGCGACCGGTTGGGGATCCTGATGCTTGTCGACGAAGTGATCACCGGTTTCGGTCGGACCGGGCCGATGTTCGCCTGCGATGCCGAGGGCGTGAAGCCCGATTTCATGACATTGGCAAAGGGGCTGACGTCCGGTTACGTGCCGATGGGTGCGATGTTGATGGCGGATCATGTCTATCAGGCCATCGCAGATTCCGCGCCCGCCGCGCTGCCGGTCGGACATGGCTTTACCTATTCGGGGCACCCGGTCAGCGCTGCTGTCGCGCTTGAAGTCATTCGCTTGTACGAGAACGGCTTGCTCGAAAACGGGCGCAAGACGGGCATTCGGTTCGGGGAGCGCCTGCAGGCCATTGCCGATCATCCGCTGGTAGGGGATGTCCGCTGGCGGGGAATGCTTGGCGCGATCGAGCTGGTAAGTGACAAGTCGACCAAGGCCAGTTTCGGGGCCGAGCTCGCCATCGCTGATAGGCTAAACGCGATCTCTTGGGAAAATGGTGTTATTGTGCGCAACTTCCCGCAGGGTGTGATAGGCTTCGCCCCGGCGTTGTGCTGTTCCGACGACGAGATGGACCTGATTTTCGACAGGGTCGAAAAGTCGCTGGACCAGCTAATGGATGTGGCGGAAGTCCGTGCGGCGCTTGGGGTTGGAGGCAAATAGTGACACTGGGGCTTAAGCTCGATCGTATCGATCTGAAAATCCTGGCGGAACTGCAAAAGTCCGGCAGGATTACCAATGTCGAACTGTCCGACGCCGTCGGATTGTCGCCGAGCCCCTGCCTTACCCGTGTCAAGCGTCTGGAAAAGGCCGGATTTATCACAGGCTATGCCGCGCAGGTCGATCTTAACAAGCTTGGCGAATTTCTGACCGTCTTCACCGAGGTCACATTGAGCGAGCACAGGCGTGGCGATTTCAACCGGTTCGAAACGCGAATTGCCAAGCTCGACGAGATCGTCGAATGCCATCTTGTTTCAGGCGGCTACGATTACTTGCTCAAATTCATTGCTCGCGGTGTCACCCATTATCAGCAGATCATGGAAGACATGCTGGAAAACGACTACGGTATCGAGAAATATTTCAGCTATGTCGTCATAAAGAGCCCTTTCATCAAACACCATTTTCCGATCCAGAACCTGTTCGGCGAATGACGGGTAGTAGCGTTGACCGATATCCAGAACCTGCTTGAACCGCTGATTTCCTTTCGCCGCGATATTCACGCGCATCCCGAACTCGGCTTTTCGGAACACCGTACTGCCGGCCGGATCGCGGAAGTCTTGCGGGCCGCTGGGCTGGAGGTGCACGAAGGGATCGGCGGAACCGGGCTGGTGGGCGTGCTGCGTTGCGGGGACGGGCCCCGCACGCTTGGCTTACGGGCCGATATGGATGCCTTGCCGATCCAGGAACAGACGAATGTGGCGTGGACCAGCACGGTCCCGGGCTGTTTCCACGGGTGCGGGCATGACGGGCATGTTGCCATGCTTTTGGGCGCAGCACAGTTTCTGGCCCACGATCCGGGTTTTTCCGGTACGCTGAATTTTATCTTCCAGCCCGCCGAAGAAGGTCTGGGCGGTGCGAGGCACATGATCGAGGACGGATTGTTCGACCGATTCCCATGCGATCGGGTCTATGCCCTGCACAACTGGCCCGGCCTGCCAGCGGGTACAATCTCCACGCGTCCCGGCCCGATTATGGGCGCGGCGGACAAATTTTCCATCATCGTTACCGGCAAGGGCGGCCACGCAGCGCTACCGCAAGATACGCCCGATGCCATTCTGGCCGCAGCTTCACTGGTACAACAGGCAAATACGATCATCGCGCGCGACATCCCCTCCAGCGCCTCGGCTGTCTTTTCCGTTACCGAAATTTCTGGCGGGCATGCGCACAATGTCTTGCCCGCTACGGTGCGGGTGGGCGGCACGGTGCGCAGTTTCGATCCTGCGGTCCAGGATCGGATCGAGGAACGGTTGCGCCAGATTATGAGCGGGATTGCCGCTTCGTTCGAGGTCGAGTGCGAGCTCGATTACGACCGTTATTATCCCGCCACGATAAACGATCCCTCCGCTGCAGCCGATGCGCTGGCCGTTGCGGGAGAAGTCGCCACTGCGGAATTGGCCCCTGAGCCGGCGGCGACGTCTGAGGACTTTTCATACATGCTTCAGGCCCGGCCAGGGGGCTATATCTGGCTGGGACAAGGCAAGGACGATGGATCGCCGCCGCTCCACAACCCGCACTACGATTTCAACGACGACGTACTTGAAACGGGAATTCGTCTCCATGTCGCGCTGGCGCGACATTGGCTTGTCGATGAGGGTTGAAGAGCCGCGTTGATAGAATAGTTGCGCCGGAGCGTCGAATCAGAACGCCATTCCGGCCCCGATGATAAACGAGGAGATGTTCCAGCTTTCTCCGGCGGCCCGGGCAATCGAGCGGGTATCTCCAACCAGCCGTTCGTGAATAACCCCGCCGTAAACGTTCAGGATGGGGCCGATGGCCTGGCGCAGCCGGGCCGAAACGGAGATGCCGGTAAGTCCGGATGCAATATCCTCTTCCACGATGTCCTGTGCCGCCCAAGCCACTTCGAATCGCGGCTCGAATGTGAGCGACTGGGTAAGCGGTGCGGCGACAAGGGCCTGCGCAGTTGCCGTCAGATCGCCGTGTTCGGAGAGGTAGAAATAGCTCTCAAGTTCCACGATGTCGCCGACGGAGTGTTCCACCGCGACCGTCGCGTAATTGATGTCATCACCGGGAAGGAAATCGCGGCGTACCCCCATGAGAAGGGTCGTCCTGGCCCCGATGGTGCGCGTATAGAGTAGCTGTGCGCCGATCTCGTCCAGGTCGGGGCCGGCTTCGCTGCCTCCTTCGACCTTCAGCGCGACTCCATCGACGCCGTTGCCGATCGCGAGCGTGCTGTCGAAGACAAATGCGTCGTCACCGCCATCGAACTGCATTTCGAAGAGGTCGACTTCAGCTTCGATGTCCTGGGCAAGGGCCGGACTTGAGAAAAGGGTGGCGATGGTCAGGCCGGTCGCGAGAAGTGCTTTCATCGTTTCAGACTATCGACCGCGCCGACGATATGCTGCCAAGTTACGCAGCCTCAACGGCAAAACACGCTGACAGCAAACAACTTTCGGTATTTTCGATCAAAACCAGAAACGAATGCCAGCCTGCCACGAAGTCACGGACGGATCCTCGCCTTCCGCTCGCGCGAAATCGGCGCTCTGGCCGAGTTTCCGTTCCCACACGATGCCGATGTAAGGTGCGAAATTCCGCGCAATCTCGTAACGAAGACGCGCCGACAGTTCGAGCGTGTCAAACCCGCTGCCGATGCCGAGTTCGGGTACGTCTTGCAGTGCGAAGTCGAGCTCCACTTCGGGTTCGAGCACAAGCCGCTGAGTGATACGCTGATCGTACGCGGCCTCGGCACGCAAGTGCATATCGCCTTTTTCCGACACAAAGGCGCGAAGCCGCGTCTCGATCCAATAGGGAGCGAGACCCTCAATCCCAACCATGGCGTAAGATCGGTCGGGACCGGACCCAAGATCGTGCCGCGCGCCGAGTTGCAGGTTGAACCAGGGGTTTATTGCGTGCCGCCAGAAGGCGTCCAACTCGATGGATTCAGGCGTTTCCCCGAAGGTACCTTCCCCCTCGATGCCGAGAACTGCGCGATCGATGTCGCCGCCATACCAGGCCTCTCCCTCGAAAGCATAACCGTCTGATCCCTCGTGCAGGCGATATTCCAGCATATCCAGCCTGGCGGATAACGCTGTAAAGCGCATGCCGGCATAGAGATCTCTGCGGGAGCGGGCCATGACGTCTGGCGGAAAAACGGCATCGGCCGCATGATCGGTCGGCACTGGCGGAGGCGGGGCATCGCCTGGCCGATCCGCCGGACCGGTGCTGTCTGAAGCTGTGTGACCGTGATGCATGGAATGGTCCATCGTATCGTGGTCCATCGAGCCATGATCCATTGCCTCATGGTCCGTCTCGCCTTGCTCCATCGAGCCATGATCCATTGCCTCATGCGCATCCTGGTCACTCTCGTCGCCGGTTTGGACTCCATGCGCCGAATGGTCCTGGCCGGCTGCGGGGGTGGCAAGCACTGCAAGTAAAGGCAGCGCGCAAACGCTCAGGAACTGTCGCATCACGCTGCCTCCGTGTCGTCGCGCACGGTGACCACCCGCATCATTCCCGCATGCATGTGCAGCAACATGTGGCAATGGAATGCCCAGTCACCCTCCGCATCGGCGGTAAGGTCGAACTCTGCCGTTCCGCCCGGCAGGACATTGACGGTATGCTTGCGCGGCCTGCGGCCCGGCTGGCCGGCAACCAGTTCGAAGAAATGGCCATGCAGGTGGATTGGATGCGGCATCATCGTGTCGTTGACGAGCCGGACGCGCACACGTTCACCCAAGCGGAACGGTATTGGCGGAGGGGCATCGGCTAGTGCTTCCCCGTCGATCGACCACATGTACCGCTCCATGTTGGCTGTCAGGTGCAGTTCGATCTGGCGCGACGGCGCCCTTGTGTCAGGGTTCGGCTCGGCCGAACGCAGGAGATCGTAGGTCAGGACCCGGTGCCCCACTTCCTCGAGCCCGGTTGGCCTGTCGCCCATGCGGTTCACCGGCATGGGTGAAAGCGAAGCGACGCCGGGGCCCATTTTGACCTGCGGCGCTACCGAGGGATCGCGCATCGACATCGAATGCCCTTCCATCGATCCACCGTCCGCCGCAGCACTGGCCGGCTGCGACAGATCGAGCACGCCGTCGCTGCCCATATCCATCCCGCTCATATCCATGCCCATGTCGCGCATCGTCAGAAGCGGGCGTTCGCGTAGTGGCGGCACCGGCGCGGCGAGCCCGTGGCGCGTCGCCAGTGTCGCGCGAACCTGGCCGCTGCGGTCGATGGCTTCTGCAATGATGCCATAGGCAGCATCCTCTCCCGGCGTGACGATGAAGTCGTAGGTTTCGGCGATGGCGATCTGTACTTCGTCGGTCTCAACCGGCTGCACCGCCAGGCCGTCGGCAGCGACAACCGTCAGCGGCAATCCGGGAATGCGGAAATTGAAATTGGTCATGGCCGAAGCGTTGATGACACGCAGGCGCACCCGCTCGCCAGGCTTGAACAGGCCGGTCCAGTTTTCGGCAGTCGCTTGCCCGTTGATGAGGAAGGAATAGGTCGAGCCGGTCACGTCGGAAATATCTGTAGGGTCCATCCGCATGGCGCCCCATTCGATCCGTTCCGAAAGGCTTTGCCCCTTGCCCGCCAGCAGGCCCGCAAGCGTCTGGCGTTGGAAGTTGAAATAGCCGCCCATGCGTTTGAGTCGCCGAAGCTGTTCGTGCGGATGCATCGAGCTCCAGTCCGAAAGGACCAGCACGTGTTCGCGATCGTATTGCGTGTCCATGCCGGCGGGATCGATCACGATCGGGCCATAAAGACCCAAGGCTTCCTGCATGCCGGAGTGGCTATGGTACCAATATGTTCCGGACTGGAGGACTGGAAATTCGTAAACGAATGTCTGTCCTGCATCGATACCGGGAAAGCTTACGCCCGGGACGCCGTCCATCTGGAACGGTACGAGGAGGCCGTGCCAGTGAATCGAACTTTGTTCATGTAGCCAGTTGGTCACCGCAATCCGCACATTTTGCCCTTCGCGCAGGCGGATGAGCGGGGCGGGGAGGGTACCGTTAACGGCTATCGCGTGCCCGGTGCGGCCCGATATTGAGTAGCTGTTGTGCTCAATCGTCAGTGCGATCTCATCGCCCGAAAGCGCCCCGCCGGTTGCGAGGCCTGTGGTTCCGCTTCGCGCCCAGGCCGGGGCCATTCGCCCGGTTCCCAACAAGGCGGCTAAGGCGGCGGACGAGGCGATGAAACGGCGACGGTCGACGGACGGCGATCTGGAACTTGTCATGCATGAGTTACGCGCGGGAGAAGTTTATCCCTCAAGCAATGACGACAGTTTTTGTCTCGCCCGTGGAACACCGTGTCGTCTAATGCATACAGGCGCACGGGGACCGGCCTTTCGCAGATCGCAGAATTCAGGGCATCGATGCCCTTCACTGCTTTATCCAATCAGGCTTTATCGCGTGACGATATTCGCATGATCGCCAGGCATCACTCCATCAGCCGGACATTCTCCATAGACTGGTGTTAGCACATCCCGGCCATTGCTGGAAACAGATCGCGAGGGATTTGCCGATGGCCTGCGTATCATCTTCTGACGCCCCTTAATGCCACTTCCTGGCAGCGCGCTTGTCACGCCGCTGCCCAAACAATGGAGCAATCATGCGTAAGTCCATCTTGAGTTCCGCCCTGCGCCTTTCAGCACCTGCCTTGCTTGCCGGCCTAGTCCTGCCGACGACCGCCATGGCCCATCCCAGGCTGGTCTCGGCCAGCCCAGCTGCCGAAGCGATGGTAAGCAGTCCCACGAATATCACGCTCACCTATTCGGAAGACCTGGTCGCCCCCTTGTCGGGTATCGAATTGACGATGACCGGCATGCCCGGGATGGCGAACCACAAACCGATGCCGGTGAAGGGCTTTGCGACGAAAGTGACGGGCAAGACATTGACGGTTACATTGCCCCGTCCGCTGCCTGCCGGCACCTACCATCTGACATGGCACGTCGTCGCCGCGGATCAGCACCGGATTGAGGGGGCTTACTCCTTCAAGGTCAAGTGAGAGTTGATCGCCTCGTGACAAGGACTGTAGTTCCTCTGTGATGGCGGATCCTGCCCTCATTGCCGCGCGCTTTGCGATGCTGGCGCTCCTGCTGGTGCTTGCTGGTGTTCCCTTCCACTTGCGTTTGGTGGGCTTCGACAGGGTCGAGGGCGCGATGCGGCTCTTGTTTGCCGTCGGCGCCGCGGTTGCCATGGTGGCGAGTGGTTTGTGGGCCGTAACCAATGTTGCGGTCATGGCTGCGATGCCGGTCGGGGAATTGGACCAGGCCATGGTTCTGGCCGTGCTCGACGCGACACCTTTGGGCGACGTGCTGCATTGGCGGCTGATCGCGCTGGCGGGCTTCCTGCTTGTGGCCATCGTATTTCCTCGGACGGTGTTACTGGCGGTGCTGGGGCTTACCGCGCTTGGCGTGAACGCATGGACGGGTCATGCCGGCGCAGTGATGGGCACGATCGGCAGTATTCAGCGCCTGTTCGATGTGGTTCACCTCGCCGCCGCCTCGCTTTGGCTGGGTGCGCTCGTGCATTTTGTTCGCTCTGCCAGCACGGGTCGGCTGGAACGCACACTCGTGGAACGTCTGACCGCGTTCGCGCGGACCGGCACGGCCGTCGTGATCCTGCTGACCCTGACCGGCGCGGCCAATGCAGTACTTATTGGCCGCGAAGGCTGGCAAATCGACAGCAGCTGGTCGCTCTTGCTATTGGTAAAACTGGCATTGTTCGTCGCCATGCTCGGATTTGCGGCGCTCAACCGCTGGCGCCTCACACCCGCGTTCGACCGGGGAGAGGCAGGCGCCCGGCGTAGGCTGACAGTCTCGCTGATACTGGAAACGACCTGCATGTTCCTGATCGTAGCGCTGGTTTCCGTGCTTGGCTTGTTGAACCCCGGCGGCGCCTGAACGTCTATGCGGGTCAAGTCTGAAATTTCGCATCATCACACCTGATTCACGCCACGGTCCCGAACTTTATGGGCTGACCTAGAACTTATGCTGTCCAGGCAAGAGATTTCGGAGCAATCTTTCGTGTGGCGGATGCGATAGACTGAAGCAGCAGAAATCGGCCCGCTCGGCTGGCCGCCTGAACCGTAATCGAGGTGTTTTCATGGGCCCTGCCATCAAGACCGTCGTCAGCGACGAAAAGCTTCCGTCAGCTGTCGATGTGGTCGTCGTCGGCGGTGGCATCGTCGGCACGGCATCGGCCTATTACCTTGCAAAACGCGGGCTTTCGGTCGCGCTGGTCGAAAAGGGGTATATCGGCTGCGAGCAATCGAGCCGTACCTGGGGCTGGTGCCGGCAGCAGAATCGCGATCGACGCGAAATGCCGCTGGCGATACTTGCGATGAATTTGTGGGACGGTCTGGCGCAGGAGATCGGGATGGATCTCGGTTTTCGCCGTACGGGCCTCGTCTACACGACCGATGATGAAGACATGCTTGCCGGATGGGAATCCTGGCTCACCGTGGCAGAGGAATTCGGCGTCAACACCTACATGCTCACCGCGCGTGAAGCCGCGGAGCGGATTCCGGAGAATCGCAGCAAATGGGTCGGGGGTCTGCATTCTGTCAACGACGGAAAGGCCGAGCCCGAACTGGCAGCGCCAGTGCTCGCCGAAGGTGCCAGGGCACTCGGCGCGACCATCCATCAGGGCTGTGCAGCTCGTAGTCTTGAAATCACCAACGGAAGAGTTGCCGGCGTAGTCACCGAACGCGGATCGATCCGGTGCGATGCGGTTGTGTGTGCGGGTGGCGCATGGGCATCGCGCTTCCTTCGCCCGCATGGCGTAACCTTCCCTCAGGCCAGCGTACGCCAGACAGCGGTGCGTACGCGCCCGATCGAGAATCTGGGCGAAGTCCTTTATTGCCCCGATTTCGCGATGACCCGGCGGCTGGACGGGAGCTATACGATGGCCATTAGCGGCCGCGCCACGCTGGAGATCACGCCGCAAGGCATTCGGTTTTCGCGCCAGTTTATGCCGCAATTCATCAAACGACTGAAGGCGGTGGAATTCGGCATCGGACGATCTTTCATTAGCGGTCCGGAATCGATCGGCGCCTTGTTGAGTAATGACCCACTGATCTTTGAGAAAAATCGGGTCCTCGGTCCCGGCCCAATGCCGCGGCTGCTGGCCAAGATCCTGAAGAACGTTCGCGAGACTTATCCTGAAGTCGCAGGGATCGAACCCGATTCGGCGTGGGGCGCGTATGTGGACTCAACTCCCGATGCAATTCCGGTCATTTCGCCTGTCGAGAAGATTGGCGGCCTTGTCCTCGCCGCCGGTTGTTCGGGGCATGGCTTCGGCCTCGGACCGGGCATAGGTCACCTTGTCGCCGATTTCGTCAATAACGATACACCGAGCGTCGATCCCCGACCGTTCAGTCTCAATCGCCTTCTGGGCGGTTCCAAGATCGAAGTCGGCTCGATCTAGACCTTGATACCATTGGATTGGCACCAAGACGCTTTCCGGCTAAAGTGCATCGCGTCATGATAATGGCGCTCTTTGCCAAACCCATATGACGCTGCACCGATCCTGCTCGTCCCGAGCGGAGTCATGCAAGACTAGCAGGGGGCTAGCACAACCGTCTCAATCATCGGCGGCGTCGAATCCTACAATCGCCTTGGTTTCCAGATATTCTTCCATTCCCTCCACCCCGTATTCGCGCCCGGTACCCGAACGCTTGTAACCTCCGAATGGTGCCTGCGGATCCCAGGCGGGGTAGTTGATGTGAACCTGTCCGGCGCGGATGGCGCGGGCGACGCGGCGCGCCTGTTCGCGGTCGCGCCCTTGGACATGCGCACCCAATCCGTAGATAGTATCGTTGGCGATCGCGATCGCTTTTTCGATCGTATCATAGGGAATAACCGTGAGCACGGGGCCGAAGATTTCCTTCTGCGCAATGGTCATGCCAGCAGTCACTTCGCTGAAAACAGTGAGTCTTGCGTAGAATCCGCGTTCCAGTCCATCGGGACGGCCAGTACCGCCGCAGACGAGCTTTGCGCCCTCGGCGATGCCGGTCGCGATCATTGCCTGCACACGCTCGAACTGGGCGCGGTTGGCGATGGGGCCATGTGTCGTCTCCTCATCCGAGGGATCACCGACAACCAGTGCATTGACCGTCGCCTCTGCAATTCTTTCCACTTCGGCCAGACTGCTGCGTGGCACGATCATACGCGTCGGCGCACTGCAGGATTGGCCGACATTGCGGAAACATGCGGCTACACCTGGAGCGACCGCGGCCTCAAGATCGGCATCCGGCAGGACGACGTTTGGAGACTTGCCGCCCAGTTCGAGCGTCACCCGCTTCACCGTCTCTGCCGCTGCCTGCGAAACGAGCACTCCCGCGCGGGTCGATCCGGTCAAGGATACCATGTCGACGTCGGGATGGCTCGAAAGCGCTTCACCGACTTCCGGACCGGACCCGTTGATCAAATTGAAAACACCCGCCGGTACCCCCGCATCTTCTAAGACTTCGGCAAACAGAAGCGCGCTCAGAGGAGAAAGCTCGCTGGGCTTCAGCACTATTGTGCAGCCCACAGCGAGTGCCGGTGCTACTTTTGCAGTGATCTGGTAAAGCGGCCAGTTCCAGGGCGTGATGAGTCCGCAAACGCCGATCGGTTCGTGGGTGACCGCGGTCGTTCCACGCATTTCGGTGAACGCATAGCTAGCTAGATTCTCCGCCGCGACGCGGACATGTTCGGCCGCCAGGGGGACCTGTGCGGTTCGTGCCGAAGTGATCGCGGCACCCATTTCGAGGGATATGGCCCGCGCGAACAGTTCGGACCGCTCGAGGATCAGGCTTCGAATCCGTTGCAAGATCGCGACGCGGCGGCTCACAGGCGTCTGTGACCAGCCCGCAAAGGCTGCGCGGCCAGCGGCAACCGCTGCATCGACGTCGGACCGGTCCCCAAGCCGGATAGTGGCAATCGGCAATTCGCTCGCCGGGTTCACTACGTCGACTTCGACAGAGCCTGACGGTTCGAGCCAGCGTCCGTTGACGAACATGCTCGAAAACCGATCATTGGTTTGAAGGTGCACTACAGGGTCGATCATGAGTCTCGGTTCCACAGTCATTGCTGATCGTTTTCTGGTGGCAGGTGTGACCTGGTCGAAATATTCGCTGGTATTACTTTTCGTGTTGGCGTGCGAACATGTCTGATTTCCGTATTGTTCATTGCCGCTCTTTCAGGACGTCTGAACTTGTGCCGTTAAGCCACGCGTGCCGGAATCTCCGCAGTGCGCGGACTTATCGGATATTGGCCAACGCATGGCGTCTTACATAGGTGAGTATCTCGTTTGACATGTGCCGCGTTGCGATTGCGAACCGCACAAAATGCCAAATTTACGGCATCTCGCGGCACTGACATGGCGCAATGGGCTGCGGCAGCCAGAGGCCATGCCCCATCAGCTTCTTCAAGGATGGCACTGTCAGAGCGGAGTTGTCAAAGCGATGGCGGCTGATCGGCCTGGCTGCTAGCCGGATTGAATGAACAAGGCCAAAAATCCATTCCGATATTTCCACTCTTCGCCTGAAGTCATCCGCATGGTCGTGATGCTCTATGTTCGGTTTCCACTCTCGCTTCGAAACGTGGAGGATTTGCTCGCGGAGCGCGGAATCGATATCTGCCACGAGACCGTCAGGCTCTGGTGGAACAGGTTCGGACCTCTGTTCGCGGCTGACATCAGGCGGCAGCGGATCAGCCGTATGAAGGGCTACACCCAGTGGCGGTGGCATGTCGATGAGTGCTTCGTGAAGATCAATGGCGAGACGCATTACCTTTGGCGTGCTGTGGATCACGAGGGCGAGATCTTGGAAAGCTATGTCACGAAAAAGCGTGATAAATCTGCGGCTTTGGCATTCTTCAAGAAGGCACTGAAGCGCCATGGTGGCCCGGTCGAGATCGTCACCGATGGGCTGAAATCCTATCCTGCCGCGATGCGCGAACTGGGAATCGAGGATCGTCGAATAATGGGGAGGTGGGAGAATAACAGGGTCGAGAATGCACACTTGCCTCTACGCAGGCGAGAACGAGTTATGCAGCGTTTCCGGCTAATGAAGAGCTTACAGAAATTCGCTTCGGTCCACGCTAACGTCCACAATCATTTCAATTCAGAACGCCACCTAGTCGACAGAGAAACTTACAAGGCTCGCCGCTCTGCCGCATTGGCAGAGTGGCAAACGCTTATGGCCTGATAGCATAACGGGGTAAGGGGAGTTGCGCCTGCCGGAGAGAGGTTAGCGTCCGACTGACAGCACCCCGATCTATGTGAAAACCGGTCGACGCATCGCAGCCTGACGACGGGTTCGATGACTGATAGCTCCGCTTTGGCCTATCGGAGACCGAAAGCCACCCCTCGAATTGCAAATCGATTGCGGAAACCGGATCCAGGGAACGGAAAATTAGTGCGCCGGGCTCTCCGGGACAAATGCCAAGGCCAGCGCCCCCAACAAGGCAAGCCCCTCTGTCGATGCCGTGTATTCGAAGCGCTGCTTTCCCAGATCAGATATCACCACACCAAGATATTCGCCCTGGGCTACTTTGCCTGACGAATACCTCCAGGACGGTGGTATCAAGATGCTGGCTGCGTCACGCTCTGCCCCAGCTTCAATCAACCCATCGAGTGTGTCCTGGAATA
>NZ_JBNKWF010000026.1:41762-43071 GCF_050299635.1 Altererythrobacter sp. | reverse complement strand
CGACACGAAATAGTCTGTTCCAGCGCGCATTCGCACAGCGTCAAATCCTACTGGATGGAACACATGGAACAGGGTCCAATGGCAGAAAGGCCATTGTGTCGCTCTTGTAGGGGGAAAGTGTCACCTTGGGGCCGGGAGTGTCACTATGGCGATGCAAATTGTGCCTCTTGAGCGCTGAAGTGTCACCCGCCACGCAGCGCGCGCGTGGAATGCAAGAAAGGTCCGACTGCGAGAAAGAGCGAGGCGTGTTCTAGGTCCGCGGCGCAATGTAGGAAATGTCTGAATATGGGTGGAAAGCGGACGGGGATTTGAACGGCCTTACTTGGCCGTGCAGCCCGTTGCCATTGAGCAACTCAATCACATGCTGCCAATTGCGATACTCACTGCAAACCCCATGGCCTTGCCGTTTGCTGGGCGCACTGCCGACAGGGTTACCCTCCATGGTACCGGGATCAGCCCCAGCCTTGAATTGGTAACGCTTGCAATTCACCCGCTCGTCGAGCCAATGTCACGATAAGGAGGGGGCTATGAGACATTTGATAACTGGCGCTGCAGCTTTCATGCTGGCGTCTACCGCGCTTGCTCATACAGGCCATGGTGACGGCGAAGTCACATTGTCTGAGCGCGTCGGTACAGAATACATGGTGATGCAAACCAGCGCCGATCAAACAGCTCAGGAGCCATTTCTGCGGGGCCTCGCCCTTCTCCATAACTTCGAGTATGACCGTGCGGCGACTGCATTCCGCGAAGCACAGGACGCTGACCCCGACTTTGTAATGGCCTATTGGGGTGAGGCGATGACGCATAATCATCCGCTATGGGAGCAGCAAGATCGTGAAGCAGCGCGGGAGGCACTAGCCAAGCTGGGTTCGGCACCTGCAGATCGCGCAGCAAAAGCCCGCAACCCTCGTGAAGCCGAATGGCTAGGCGCGGTCGAAATTCTCTATGGCGAAGGAACCAAGGAAGCGCGCGATTTAGCCTATCTCGGGCATATGCGATCCATGTTCGCTGCCGATCCCGACGATATCGATATCAGGGCCTTCACTGGACTTGCAATCCTGGGAAGCTCGCATGGTGGACGCCAGATACCAATCTACATGGAGGCCGCAGGCTTGCTTGAGCCCGGCTTCATGACCAACGAAATGCATCCCGGGATCTTGCACTATCTTATCCATTCCTATGACGATCCGGTCCATGCCCCATTGGGCAAGCGGATGGCAGAACGTTACGCGGTTGCAGCCCCCGATGCTGGCCATGCCCAGCACATGGTCAGCCATATTTTCTATGCTTTAGCCGATTGGAAAGCGAC